>JALYVD010000307.1 GCA_030853405.1 Acidobacteriota bacterium
CCCGCCTAGTTCCCGTGCAGGGGGCCGACTCCACGCTGCGCGCCGAAGGCAGTCCCGACACGTACCTGATCCAGATCGATCAGTATCTGCACGTGAAGGAAGTTCGCATCGAATCTCCCGGATTAAATAATGGAATGCGCGCCCTGTACGGGGACTATTCCGGAGGCAACCGGGTTTACGCGGGGCTCACTCAGGTGCTGTTACCTGACGCGCCGAGGCATGGCGTCGAGATACACTACACCTCCGTTGAGTACAGTCCCGCCGATATGACCGGCCGCGATTTCGTGATTAAGTCTGGGAAGAAAAGGCGGTGAAGACTGTTGGCGCCGTTCGAGAGCTAAAATTGGGGGATGAAAAATCGGCGGAACTTTCTGGGCGTTGTGGCCGCACTGTTATCGGGGCTTCGCGCTAAAGCGCAAGCTGCGCCGCGGGGGCTCGTCAAAGAGTTGGCGCGACATGAGTTGACAGGTCCAGAGGCGGGGCGGGAAGCGATTTTGGTGGAGGTGACCGCGTTAGCGGGGCGTCCGTCAACCATTCATCGGCATCCAGGTTTCGTCCTGGGCTATGTGCTGGATGGCGAAATGCTATTTGCCGTCAACGGGGAAAAGCCATCAGTCGTCAAAACCGGCGGCACGTTTTTCGAGCCGCTTGCCGTTCTACACACAACAGGCGCCAGCGCGGAGCCAAATGCGCCCGTACGATTCCTGGCCTTCATTGTGGCTCCGAAGGGGAGCCCGGTGACGTTGCCAGCCTAAGGCCAGAATCGGACCCATGCCAGATCAGGCGCTGCAAACGTTATTCTTAAGACTCGGACTGGCTGCGGGATTCTTGTCAGCCGCCGCAGACCGCCTGGGATTTTGGGGCTCCTATGGCCGACCCAATGTCGCCTGGGGAGACATGGAGCATTTCTTGCTCTACACCGCAAAATTAAATCCGTGGTTTCCCAGGGCGGTAGTTCCGGCAGTTGGATGGGCCGCGACGATTGCGGAGATCGCGCTTGCCGTTCTGCTGTTAATTGGGCTCAAAACGCGATGGACGGCCCGGCTGAGCGGTTTGCTGTTGCTGGCGTTTGCGCTGGGCATGACGGTCGGGACAGGCGTGAAAACGGCCTTCGACGCATCCGTGTTTGCGGCCTCCGGCGGGGCCTTTATGCTGGCGACCGCGCGCAGATATGCGTGGAGCCTGGATGAAGCAATGAAGGGTGCAGAACGGGACCGGACCGCTTGAGCTATGGCGCCGACACGGACTGGATCACCCAGCCGTCTCCAGCTTTCTGAAGGAGTATGTAGATGACGCTGTCGTTCGAGTAGGGCGCTCCGTTCACGAAGGTTTTGGTGATTTTCCGCCGGCAGTCTACGCGTGCAATACCGCCCCTGATCTTGGCAGTTCCTAGCGGCTCCAAATAGATCCAGATGGTCTTGGTCTTTTGGAAGGCGTTGTGCCAGAGATTAAGATCCACCTCCGGAATGCCCGGCCAAACCGCTTTCAGCCCCGCTTCATCTTTTTGCCGGATTGCTGTTACATAGGTCGTGAGAGGGGAAAGCAACACAGATGGTACTTGCGTTCCGTCTTCGTCCGCTAATTTAATGAGTTTCGCTTTTGCGTCGGGGACGTGAGGGTTACCCGGGAAGAGGGCTATGTAACTTCGCAGAGCGTCGGCATCTTTCTTGTCGAGGCTTTTCCACTCTGATTCGCCGGGTTCTAATTTGACGGGAATCGGCGGCGTGGGTTTGAATTTCGGCTTGGCGCCGGTCCGCCCGTGGGGCACCACCGGCCTTTCAACTGGGCGAACTCTTTTGCTCACGAAATAAACAGAACAAAGAAGGATGACGGAAGCGATCGCTACTAACAGCAACCACCGTGGAAGCAGGTTATTGGCTGGCTTTCGAGCGCTTTGAACGCCATTCGTGGGTTTCGTACCGTCCAATTGCGCCGGCCGCTTGGCCGCAGCCTGCAGGTCTTTCCCGATAAGCTCGAGAAGTTCCCGCGCACGACCGTCGGGGGCGGTGCGCGCTACACCTTCAAGCAGTTCTTTCGCGCGCTTTGGATTGCCGCCCAAGCGAGCCTTTTCCGCCATAAACAACGCAGTTCCATACAGTTGGTGAAGCCGGAACTCTCGTTGCAGTTCACCCCACAGACTCTCGCCGCCAAACTCGGTCCTGGATTCGCTCAGCGCACGCTCGGCCGCGTCGAAATCGTTTTGCGACAAGGCGAGAGTCGTGGCTAACCGCAGCGTTTCAAGCCGGTCTTCGATCCTTCCACGTTCTATTCTGGCCGCCAGCGCTTCGCTATCGATCAAGGACAGGTACTCGGGTTGAGCGTCGTTGAGAGCGGCCGCGGCGCTCGTCCAATCGCGAGCGGCAATAAAATCCTCAATCTCGTTGAGGGCGGTTTTCGCGAGGCTCTTCAGTTTCTCGCGCTCTTGAAGACGTTCGCGTATTCGATCCGCGGCAGCTTCCAACTCCGGACAGTTTTCGAGTTGCTTCCGCGCTTGTTGGGCTGCTTTCAACGCCTCTTCGTCGCATTGTTCAGATTCGAGTGAAGCGATCAGCGCGAGAGCATCCGCGAGCAGTTGTTGTTCTTGCAGCTTCCTTTCTTCTTTGAGACGGCGTTGCTGTATGGCTGTCTCGACTTCTTCCTTGCAGCGAAGCAACGACGGATCCTGCCCAAGCCTGGTGAGAGCGGTATCCGCCATGGCCAGAGCCCCATCGAGATCGCCAGATGCTATAGAAGAACGAACACCAGCCGCCGATTCTTCGGCCTCCAATTCACGCCGGGCCCTCTCGCGTCTCTCTTCATCGTCGATGCGATGCAAAAGATCCGCTACTTCGCCCGAGGCCGCGGGTTCTCCGGAAATTTGTGCCAATGCCGCGATCGCCTGGCTGTACTGCTTCTTTCGAATCAGCTCCTCGATTTGGGATTGCAGAACCTCCATTTCTCCGCGAATAGCCGCTGCGATTTCCGCAACCTCGGCATCCTGGTCGTCAACCGCAAGCGCCTCGGAAGCCTTTCTTAGGGCGGATTCGAGATCTCCGCGCCGCAGGTCCCAGCGCGCATCCGATATAAGCCGAGCGACGGTCCGGGCTTTTTCACGCGCGGATTTTGCTCGTTGAAGCAACGCCGCTATGTCCGGATCGGAAAGGTCCCGCTTGGGCGCGCTCTCTATCAGGTCGATCGCGTCGGCATAGAGCCTGGATTCTATTAGCCGTTCCGCTTCCCGCCGCAGACTCTGCAGGCGTATTTCCACGGCGTGCCGATATTCCCGATCCTTGAGGCCGTCTCGCACTTGCCGTGCCGCCGCGTGGCCTGGAGACAAATCGAGCACCTGTTTGATAACGTCGCGAGCGCGCTGGAACTCCTCGCCCGTAATCAAACCGGGGACTTGAGCAAAAAGCTCCTCGGCTCGCCGGTCCTTCAAGTCATGCACGATCGGCTCGAAATCGAGCAGAACGTCGTCCATCGATTCGTAGCGCAGTTCCGGATCTTTCTGAAGCAGATTCCCAATGGCGGCATCCAGATTGACGGAACATTCTTCCACTAAAGTCAGGACGCGCGGGGGCTGATATGTTTTGATCCGGAACATCGTCGTCCTGACGTCCTCGGCGCGAAAAGGATGGGTTCCAGTAAGGAATTCGTGGCAAAGCACTCCGAGAGCGAAGATGTCGCTCCTGACGTTCGCCTTTTGCCCATCGAACAGTTCCGGCGCAGTATAGAGAATGGTGCCGAGCAAATTATTCTGGTGCGCGCGGCGTGTGGCTTCGGCTCCCACGAGAGCGGCGGCGCCAAAATCCATGACCTTCACAGCAAGCTTTGGCCCCACCATAATGTTGCCGGGCTTGATATCGCCGTGAATAACTCCGCGCCCATGCGCGTGTTGCAAGCCGGCCGCAACCTGGTGCAGAATCTCTACTTTTTCGAGTAAGGAAAGCGAGTTGCCGGCTTCGATGAGTTGCTGCATGGTTTGCCCATGCACAAGCTCCATTACCAGGTAAGAGCACCCGTCCTGTTGAGCAAACTCGTGGATGCGAACGACGTTTTCATGACTGAGGCTTGCGGTGGTGTTGGCTTCGGCCTCGAAGCGCCGCTGCGAATCGGGATCGCCACCATGGGAGAGCACTTTGATTGCGACCTGGATGCGCCGGGTAGGATCGAAGGCCTTATAAACCAGTCCGTAAGCGCCGCTGCCCAGTTCACTCTCTATCTTGTATCGTCCGAACCCCTGGATCACAGGCCACCCCGCGGGTGAAGAGTCACTCAGTCAACGTACCAAAAACGGGCACATCCGGTAGAGAACGATTAACTACAAACTTTCCAAGGAACGTTACGCGGACGCGTTCCGCATGAACACTCGCGGCTGGGAGATACAGTTGGAGCAGATTACGGCCTATGTCAGCAAGGCATCGTAGCGGTCTTGCTGAGAAAGCGACAGTCTTTGCCGCGCTGGGCGACGAGACCCGGCTCTCGTTGATTGCGAAGCTTGGTAGGGGGCAGCCCTATTCGATTTCCGAACTAACCGAAGGAACGAAGCTCACGCGGCAAGCGGTGACGAAGCACCTGCGCGTGCTGGAGCGAGTGCGGATTGTGCATGCGAAGCGTGCGGGCCGAGAGAGCTTGTTTGAGCTGGATCCGCGGCCGATTCATGAATTGACGGTTTATCTTGAGACGGTATCGAAGAAGTGGGACGTGGCGCTGGCGAGGTTGAAAGAGTTTGTTGAACGGGATGAATAGCTCTGCCGCTTCCTGACGGCCGCGGTTCTGAACGCTGAACCGCGCGCGCAAGCAAGGGAATTCGCTGTCCACGCGATAATTAAGCGAATGCCGTTTGAGCGAGAGATTGAATTAGCGAAGCAGGTGGCGCAGGAAGCGGGTGCATTGGCGCTCGACTACCAGCGCCGGGGTGTCACGACAGAAACGAAATCCGACGAGTCGCCGGTGACGGCGGCGGACCGCGCCTGCGAGAAGCTGATTGTCGAGCAGATCGCGCGCGCCTTTCCGGAAGATGGAGTTTTAGGCGAAGAAGGGGCTAACCGGGAATCGCGGAACGGCCGGAAATGGATCATCGATCCTATAGATGGGACTCGGGATTTCGTTCGTGGCATTCCGCTCTGGGCGGTGTTGATCGGCCTCGAACAGGATGGCGAAATCGTTGCCGGTGCGGCGCACAGTCCGCGGCAGGGTCTGTTGCTTTGGGCGGGCAAAGGGTCGGGCGCGTGGTCGAACGGCTCGCAGATTCACGTTTCGAATCACACTGAAACGAGCCAGGCCGTCGTCGCGTTCAACGGACTTCACAAAGCGGGGGTGGAACGATTCTCTACGACGTTGGTCGATTGGCTACGACAGTTCTGGGCCGTTCGAAGCCTTGGGGGCGCGGTTGACGCCATGCTGGTGGCACAGGGACAGGCCGATGTGTGGATTGAACCAAACGCCGCGCCGTGGGATTTGGCGCCGCTCAAGATACTTATCGAAGAAGCGGGCGGTAAGTTCGCCAGTTTTGCCGGCCGGAACACGATCTATGACGGCAATGCGTATGCGTGCGCTCCGGGGTTGGAGCACGCCGTTCAGCAACTCCTACGAAAACAATGACGAATACTGGCTACGAGTCTCTCCGTTCCGACGCCGCCTGGATTGACTTATCGGCACGCGGCAAAATCCGTGTCACAGGCGAAGACCGCGCGCGATTACTGCACGCCATGTCTACCCAGGACGTCAAGAACCTGGCGCAAGGCGACGGAGTCTACGCCTTCTTTTTGACTGCACAAGGCCGAATCCTGGCGGACGCCTATATCTATAACATGGGCGACAGTTTACTTCTGGACACCGAGCCCGAGACCGGTCCAAAGCTGTTCGCGCATCTGGACAAATACATCATTGCCGACGATGCCGAACTCCACGACGAAACGGGTGAATGGGCGGCCATCGGCATTGAGGGACCACAGTCGGTGGGACGCGCGGCGACTTTCGGAATTCCAGTTCCAGAGAAATCCTACTCAATCGCAATTTGGGATAACGGCTTTGTGGCCCGAGTGTCTGGCAGCTATCCGGCCGGTCTGCGCGTGTTCGTCCCCATAGATCAGAAACCTGAACTGATGGAGCGGCTCAGTTCCGCCGGAATTCCTAACGCCACGGCTGAGGACGCGAACATCGTGCGGCTGGAGAACGGCATTCCCCGCTACGGAGACGACATCACGGAACGTTTTCTGGTCCAGGAGACGGAAGTCATGCACGCGGTTCATTCCAACAAAGGCTGCTACCTGGGACAGGAGATCGTTGAGCGCGTCCGTTCCCGCGCTCAGGTGCATCGCTATTTGAGAGCGTTGCGGATCGAAGGCACGGTAGTTCCACCGCCGCGAACAAAGCTGCAGGCGGCAGGCAAGGATGCCGCTGAAATCACGTCCGCAGTTTATTCGCCCGCGCTGGACGAAGTAGCCGCTTTAGCGTATGTTCGTACAGAGGCCCTCGTAAATAACCCAGAGTTCATCCTGGCCGGAACCGAACCGCCCCTTCGGGGCCGGCTAGCCTGATCCGCTGGGTGATACCGAGAAAGAATGTCCAGTGAACCAGGTTCTCCGGCGGATCAAGATCCCACGCCGCTAGAGACCCTGCCCTATCAGCGCGCAAGCGTGGCCGGGGACGCCGCGGATCCCGGCAGCGATCATCTGATCGGGAAGCGCATCGGGCCATATCGGGTGGTGCAGGAACTCGGTCATGGCGGAATGGGTACCGTTTACCGGGCGCTCCGAGCCGACGAGGAATTTCAGAACGAAGTCGCCATTAAGGTTGTGAGCCGCGGTCTTGCCACGCGTTTCCTCCTCGACCAGTTCCGCACCGAACGGCAGATTCTGGCCACGCTCGAACATCCGAACATTGCGCGTCTGCTAGACGGCGGCCGTACGGACGAAGGCAATCCGTACCTAGTGATGGAGTTCATCGACGGCGAGCCTCTACACGCTTATTGCGATGCGTGGAAACTTTCCGTTTCCGACCGTCTTCGCCTTTTCCGCGGCATCTGCGAGGCCGTCTCTTATGCACACCGCCACCTGATCATTCACCGCGATCTGAAGCCAGACAATATCCTCGTTACATCCGAAGGCGTTCCGAAACTCCTCGATTTCGGGATCGCTAAGATCCTGGAACGCGCAACTCCCGATTCCGGCGAGGACGCGACACTCACGATTATTCGCATGGGCACGCCCGCTTATGCCAGCCCCGAGCAGATTGTCGGTGCGCCGGTCGGTGTTGCTACCGATATTTACTCGTTAGGCGTGATCCTGTACGAATTACTCACAGGGCGACGTCCGTATCGAATAACAGGATCGCTATGGGAAGACACCGTCCGCACCGTCTGCGAACGCGAGCCGACACGGCCGAGCGCAGTCATCACATCGGGCCCGCTCGCAAAGGCCGATGCCGAACAAATCAGCCGTTCCCGCGGCACGACAATCGACGCGCTCCGCAAGCGCCTGAGCGGAGATCTGGACAACATACTGGCCGTCGCGTTACGCAAAGAGCCCAATCGCCGCTACAAGTCCGTAGACCACCTCACGGAAGATATTCAGCGCCATCTGGATGGCCGGCCGGTCAGCGCGCGCGGCGATTCTCTGATTTACCGCTCTCACAAATTCATCGGCCGTCACAAACTTGCGACCCTCGCGGCGGCTGTTTTCACTGTGTCTTTCTGCGTAGCTAGCTTTTTCGCGGCGTGGCAGGCTCACAGGCTTTCCGTCCGCGTTGACGAAGACAGAAAACTCGCGAGTTCCTTTCTCATCATTGTGCATGATGAGATCGCAAAGCTTCCAGGCTCTACCCCGGCGCGTGAAGCTCTCCTGACCAAATCGGTTGAATATCTGAACGGACTCAGACGCTATGGCGGCTCGGATCGCCAGATGCAACGCTCGCTCGCGCTTGCCTACGAGCGGTTTTCAGATCTTCTCTCGGGAGTTGATTCGGCTGGCCTGGGTAAATCAAGTCAGGCTCTTCCCGCTTATGAGGCAGCGCGGTCCATTCGCGAGTCTCTCGTGCGCGGGGGTCCAGGGGATCTTGAAGCGCGTTACGAACTCGCGTCGAATTACCTGTTGGGAAGTTCTATCACGGGACGCGTCGCGGGCGTGGAGCAACGTCGTATTTATGACCGGAAGGCTCTCGAAATCAGCGAGGCGCTGGTTGGAGCCGCGCCGAATAATAACGCGTATCAGGGCTTACTCGCCAGAGCTTATAGCGCCGCCGCCTACAGTTATTCGATAACGGGCGGCTGGACGCAGGCGGGGAACTATTATCGCAAGGCGCTTCGGATTCGCGAACATCTTGCGGCTATGCAACCTCGGGATAGCGACGCCCATCGCGAACTTGCTCTCGTCCATTACGGCCTCGGGAATATGCAGACGCAATCCGGCCATCCCGGCGAGGCGCTTAGCGATTTGCAACAGGCGCTCGCGCTGCAGACGCGTTTACTTGCGGAGAACCAGCGCGACCCGCAGCTTCGTTCAGACCTCGCGAGCACACACCACTTCCTTTGCGTAACGTTGGGAGCGACGGGCGAACTGGCGCCGGCTCTGGCGCACTGCGAAGAGGCAATCTCCATTCGAGAAGCGACACTCCGGACCGACGCGCACGATGCACGCACGCAATACCTGCTTGCGGGCAACTATGCCGAACAGTCTACCGTCCTGCTTAAGTCCGCACGCAAAGCCGAAGCGCTTGCCAGCATCCGCCGCGCCGTGGATCTCCAGCAACAGTTGCTGAATGTGGATCGAAAAGGCGTCCCCACGCGCGTTTTACTGGCCGACTACGAAGGACGGCTCGGGGGCGTCTATTCTGCCCTAAAGGAGTGGCGCAACGCGGCGCAAAGTTGGACGACGGCTGTCCGGCTCTACGAAGAGTTAGATGCCGCCCATCACCTGAGTTGGCCCGGCGCGCAACACGATTTGGAACACGCCAGAGCCGAAGCAGCCCGTTGCACGCGAATCGCTCAGGTGAAGTAGCCGCTTACTTTTCAGTCTCCGGGTTCTCAGGCTGAGAAGCACCGGCCGCAACCGCACCCGCGGCTGTATGCTTTCGAAGCGGACGAAGCAGACTCCGGCGCAAACGGCGCTTGGTCTTTTGTTTGTTGGATCGGGCCCGATCCCCACTGCGAGATGACACTGTGAAGCTCCTAAATCTAAAATGGAAAGTCCGACGTTTTCGCCGATTAAGAAAGCAAACGGCGCGTGAGACTTACAGTGACGGCCGGGGGCTGAAGCCTAGCGGCTTAACCTCCTTTAGTATACGCGGACGTAGTCCACGATGAGGTCTTGCGGGAAAATGGTGGATGCATCGGGATTACCAGGCCATGCGCCGCCCACCGCAAGATTGAGGAGGATAAAAAACGGATGATCGTAGACCCACTTGGTTCCGGGTGGCAGCGAAGCTGGTTTGAGAGTCGCGTAAACGTGACCGTCGATTGAGAGGTCGATTTGGCCGGCCGTCCAATCCGCGGCGTACACGTGAAAATCGTCCGCCAGTGTGGGCGCGCCCGGCAATACGTACTGCGATGAAATGCTGTGGCCGCCGGAGTATTCCGGGCCATGAATAGTTCCGTGAACAATGGTGGGCTCACGGCCCAAGCTCTCCATGATGTCTATTTCACCGCAAGCGGGCCAACCAACTTTTGCAATGCCGGCGCCGAGTGACCAGAACGCAGGCCACATACCTTGTCCGCGCGGGATTTTGATTCGGGCCTCGACCCGCCCATAAGTAAAGGAGAAGAGCCCCTGCGTTTTCATTCGAGCCGAAGTGATGTGGCCTTGTGCGTCCTTGATTGCCCGAATTACTAAGTGCCCTTGACCATCCAGAAACGAATTGGCCGGGCTGTTGGTATAGTTCTCCAGTTCTTTGTTTCCCCAGCCGTTGCCACCAAGATCGTAGGTCCATTTAGATGAATCGGGCTTGCTGCCCGCCGGGCCGGAGAATTCGTCGCTCCAAAGGAGTTTCCCGGGAACGGTGGCAGCTAGCGCGGAGACACCCAAGAGCGCCAGGCCGAAACAGAGGCAAATTGATTTCATTTCTGAGGCATTCAGATTCTACATCGGTGCATGTTTTGGATTTCCCAAATTGGTGAGGTTTCCCACCGGCGTAATGGGGGAAAGATCCAGTCTGTGCAGGCGCAGAGCCAGCCCCAGCATGCAGATTGCACTGAAAGCAAAATACGAGCCAAGCAATAAGAATGTCTGTGTGTGACTGTGGCCCAGTTTGATCCAGCGAAACCCCAGAGTAAAAACGCCAAAGCAAAACCAAACAAGGCCACTCCGGCTAAGTCAAAAAGCCATGCGTCCGCAACGTGTCCTAGCGGCCGCAAGTTCCGCGCGATTACGAATTCGAGAATGCCCATGCTCGTTGCCATCAAGATGATCAATAGCGCGATCGTACGAAGGCTTATTCAAATCAGTCCGAGCGCACCGAGAGCAAGGCCATTCGCTATGAGCAGCCAGCACGTGCCCTTTGTGGACTTCCAAAGACCCGCCGCGATGGTGCAAGTCCCCGCCGCGGCATTGCTGCTTGCGGCCGTCATGGTTGGCGCTCTCGTCGCTCATTTGACCGTCCTGCATGGTCCTCCTACTTTGGCGCTTATTTTGCTGGCACTAGCGATTCTAATTGCGTGGCTCCGCCGTTGACCGGAGTTACCAGACAAACGGGATCAGCGCCTTCACCTCACGTTTATACGCGGCGTATTGTGAGCCAAATTGGTCCAACATGAAGGACTCTTCGGTGAGAGATTTCAGGCGGAAAGCGAGAACGGCAATTGACACCCCCAGGAACGCGCCGATGGCGCCCCGAGCGACAGCGATGCCGAGCAGGGCGAGAAGGAAACCGGTATAGATGGGATGCCGGACGATTGCGTATGGCCCGGATCGCACCAGTTCGTGATCTTGCTTGAGCGTGACCGTACCACTCCAATTTCTGCCAATCACGAAGCGCGCCCAGAGCGCGAACGCAAGGCCAGCCAATGTCAACGCAAGCGCGATAGTCCCATTGACTGGAGAATGCGGGAGTGTTGGCCAGCCGGAAAGAATTCCCCGCGGGCCGCCGCCCCAGATCAACAGACCGGCTAGAATCCCCAGGCAAAGTTGAATGAGACGAGAACCTATCGATTGCCGCCGAATAGTGCGTTTATTCGTTAAGCCGGCAGCTACCCATATCACCAGGACCGCCTCCCACGCGCAGCCGATGACTCTGTAAGGATCAGGCATTCCTGTGTGCTTGACACGAATACGAGCGGAGCGGAGCGGAAGTTCCAAAGCAAGTCTGTAGAACCAAAATCTTGCGGCTATATCTTTTCGGTTAAGGTCAGGTGGCAGACCGCTTGACTTCAGGTATCGAGCAGTATGCAGATAACGCGGCTAATGCTGGCCGCGGACGCCTCCGCAGGTTTATAAAATCCGGCGCCGAATTGGGAGAATAAGACTGGCGGGAGGATTGCGATTGAACGTGTATGCATCCACATCACCCACACGTTTCGGGACACCACCCGCACTCTTCGGGACCTCAATGGAATGGTCCACAACCAGCCCCAAGGGCTCTGTGGCAGATAATCCATGTGAATTTCCACCAAACACGAAATGACGGTATTTATAACGACCGGAATATAGCTGGAACAACCACCAAGTCGCTTCATGCGGAGGGCCGCGCGCTAGACATTGGTCTTATGGTTTCCAGGCCTTATGAGAAGTTGATAGGAGACGAACTCTTTCAGGCGTTCATAGAGTACGCCTCGCAGATGGGCTTTCAAGAGATTATCTGGAACAGGCAGATCTGGAGCGCGGCTAAGCCGGTTGTCCATCCCTACACCGGACACGATCCGCACACCGGACATATCCATGCTGGCTTCACCAGGCCGGCCAGCCAGCAAACGAACTTTCCCGGATCGTTCGTCATGCGAATCGCGGCAATCAGAACCGGACTGGAGGACCTGGCAAGAGCCAACCGGAACATTGCGTAGAACCAAGTTGCGAACATGTCCGCTCCCTCACGTGCTGGAAGCAGACGTGCTACACACGCTTCGGCCGCGGTTCTGTCCTGACTTTTCTTATGATGAAAAAATCAAATTGTTTCGTGCTTGTTTTGGCACTTTTCTCCGCGTTACCAGCCACGGCCGCCAGTCAATATACAAAGCTGACGAGCCCTCCGTGCAGGACGACAGGCGTTCAAGTAGAAGGCGGCAACTCCGAGCAGGTGTGCCCCGGCATATTCGGATATAAACTGCTGCTACTCGATTCGGATGGAAGAATGTCCGTGACCGTCGTTACCCCCGATGGCAGCAATCGCCCACTTGATTTTTGGAACAATGTGACGCCACATTTCTCCAAAGTCGGGAACTGGGCAGAGTGGCGGATTCGAAAGCAAGGGACCCGGAGATTACCGGTTGCAATCATCCTTCCGCTCGATGTCAAAGAAGATCCTGCATCCAACGCCGTCAGTTCGTACCTGGTTATCGTTAAGGTTAGCCAAACTAGCGCCTGCGTCGTGGAGGAATTTAAGCAGGCCGAGAACTCCCTTGCCAAAGCCCGGCGGGCAGCCGATTCGGCCAGTGACAAGACTTGCCAGACGGGGAACTGAACCCGGGAGCCGCAGTGGCCGCTAACATATACCTGACGGCCCTACCCATGACGCGACGAACCCTATTAGCGGCAGCGCTCGTTTCCCCAGCGCTTTTGAAAGCCAGTTCGCATATCGATTTTCCAACCGAACCCCGCGAGAGACTTTCGGTTTCAACCTATCCTTTTCGCGATCTGATCGGTCCCGGGAAAATGACGCTACAGGAATTCGCCAAGACCATTCCACAGAAGTTTAACGTGCATGGCATCGAACCCTGGAGCCATCATTTTGAATCGACGGCTCCGGAGTATGTTCGCAAACTGAGCGATTCTTTCGAAAGCTCTGGGCTGAGAGTCGTCAACATTCCCGCGGATATCGAAGTGCATCTATGCGGTAGCGAGGAAGACCGCCGCTCCGGACTCGCGCTCTATCGAAACTGGGTGGATGCCGCCGTCCTTCTGAAATCTCCCAGCATCAGAATTCATCTTCCCCACGCCCCAAATGGCGACGAGATTCAATGCGCCGTAGCTGCGATCAAAACCCTGGTGGATTATGGCCGTTCCAAAAACATCGTCATCAATATCGAAAACGATGAGCCTCAAACGGAACAGCCGGAACGCATTGTTCAAGTCATAAAGACAATCGGCAGTCCTTTCCTGCACGCCTTGCCCGACTTCTGCAATTCGATGCTGGTAAAGGACAGCGAGGCCTACAACGAAAACGCCATGCGGATGCTGTTCCCACTCGCCTTCAACATCAGCCATGTCAAAGACCGCGAAAGCGATGCCGGGAAAATGTATCGCGTGAACGTGGACCGCATTTTCGAAATCGCAAAGAGCGCGCAGTACCGCGGTTACTTTTCGATGGAATGGGATAGCACGGGGGATCCCTACGAGGGTACGCGGTCACTGCTCGAGGCAAGCTTGCGAAATCTAGCCTAAGTACCGGGTTGCAAAAGACATACGGTCGCGATATTGTTTTAGGGAGGTCGCGCTGCGGAGGAAGACGATGGCGTCAACGGTCTGGAAGGGCTACATCACGTTTGGGCTTATCACGATTCCGGTGCGGCTGTTCGCTGCGGCACGGACGGAGCGAGTAAGCTTCAATCAGATTCATGAAGTCTGCGGCGGCCGCATCAAGCAGCAGACATTTTGCCCACGATGCGACCGCATTGTCGAGCGCAGTGAACTCGTCAAAGGCTTCGAGGTGGAGAAGGACCGCTACGTCGCCATTAACGACGAGGACATCAAGAGCGTCGCGCCCGCTTCGAGCGACACGATGGAGATCTTCGAGTTCGTGAAGGCCGAGGGCATCGATCCTATCTATTACGATGCGTCCTATTTCATGGTCCCGGAGGATGCGGGCAAAAAGGCCTATCATCTGCTGCTCCAGACAATGCAAAAATCCGGCTACAGCGCCATCGCAAAGATCACAATGCACCAGCGCGAGTACACGGTTGTGGTGCGGCCTCACACGGATGGGCTGCTGCTGCACACGATGTTCTATCCGGAGGAAGTGCGGGAAGTACCCGAGTTTCGAAAAGACCCGAACGTCTCAGTGAAGCCGCAAGAAGTAGCGCTGGCGGAGAAGCTAGTGGAGGGGCTGGCGACCGATTTTGATCCTTCGAAATATCACGACGAGTACCAGGGGCGGCTGACTCAAATGCTGGAGGCGAAGCGCGAAGGCATGCCCGTAGAGAGTACCGCGCCCCGAAAGATGGCTCCCGTTATTGATTTGATGCAGGCATTGCAGAAGAGTCTGGGCGAATTGCCGAGGAGAAAGCCCGCCGTGCAGGCTATCTCGGCGCGTGAAGAAGAGGCGGAGGAAGTTCCGGTTAAGAAAGAGAGAACCCGGCGGCCACGGTCGGCGGCGGGGGGCCAGGGATAGAAACGGTATTCTGAATACATCGAATGGTTTTGCGTCTTGCGAGCCTGTTGGTAGCTCTTTGTTTTCTGAGCCAGGCTGAAAATAGCTCTCCGTCTGCCACATCCTCCACAACTGATATTTCAGACGCGCCGCCGCCGATACCAGTTTGTCCGGCGGGTGGACCCATTGGCTCTATCGACTTATTGGTACGGTCTCCGAGGCCCGGCGACGAGCCACTGCCCTTCCGCACGATCAACCACCTGAGCGAAGGGGATACGGTCCTTTACTCCCCGGTTGTTCGCGGCCATGACAAGCGGAACGGCGAAATATCGCTCGTGATGGTTCCGGAAAAGCGTGAGAAGGGCGGCGATCCGCTGATTGTGACGGAGCCCAAGCCAGCCGACAAGCCGCAGGAATGGAAGGTGGACCAGACAATTTCCGTCCTGGCTTACGTTTACGGGCCAGAGGGACTGAGCAGGAAGAGAGTTAAAGGTTTTCTGTCGCAAGACGATCTGCTGATTGCACAGTTGGCGGATTATGCGGAAAAGACAGCTGAAACCGAGGCGCTCCTTCAAGCGCTTTCGAGCGCTAGTAGTTCATCGGCAAGCATGAATGCCGCATTGACAGGTTTTGCGTCGCAGTACGGGTTAGCCGTTCAGATTGACAAAGGCGCTCCCCCAGGAGCCCAGGCGCAAACTTTGTTCTCGGCCATGAACCCGCAATTGTCCAGTTATGACCCACTAACCACTTCAACCAGCGCCCGCATCGGGCAGACAGCCAGCTTGACTACGGCGGCGGCGGCACTGTTTTTCGGCAGCCCTATAGGCTTGGCGGCGGGAGGAACGGCGATGCTGCTCGACCTTCGCTCGATCGCTTTTCCGGGGACCCAATTTCGATCCTCCTTCGCGCAGCCGATGAAGGAAGGCCTGAATTTGTGCGGACAGCGCACCCCCGCGCCTCCCCATACGCGCGTAGCCTACATTTGGGCCAATCGCATTCCGAACACGCCCGCTCCGGCCATTCAAATTGGAAAAGCGAACTATGTCCCCGAGGGCCAGAAAACACCGATCACGGTCGAAGTCCCGGACCGCGACTGGAAATACCTCGACCGGACGCGAAACTGGGCTTTAGAAGACGGCAACGGCCAGAAGGTGGCCATTAAAGTTTTGAAGCTGGCGAATCAGAAGGCTATCGAAGTCGATTTAACGAAAGCTGCAATTGGCCAGGGCGAGTATCATCTGGCTGGGTCCTGGGATTGGACGCGCTTTGAGGCGAAAGGCCCGGTGTTCGTGCGGCAATTGAACGATTTCGGAGGAGCGCGATTGGAACCAGCGTCGCAGGACCGGCTGATGACAAAAGGCGGGAAGACCGCGGTCACGCTGGAGGACGGCGATTTCGAATTCACCACAAAGGTCGAGTTGAAGAAGATCGGAGACGAGTTTGCGACGCCCGAAACAGTTCCGTTTATTCTTCCCAAAGGACTGCGCGAGGGGCCCCAGGCGCACATGGATGTGCAAATCAACACGGCTGAACTGGACCCGGGCAGCTACCAATTGCTGATTTCGCAGCAAGACGGCAAGAGCCATCCCGTTGAGATAAATTTACTGCCGAACCCGCCCAAAATCGAGAATCTGCCGATATTGGCGAATCAGGGTGCGACGGCGCAGCATTATGTTCTGAAAGGCGAACGGCTTGGATTGTTCACAAAACTGGAGACGCCCGCCGCAGTTTTGAAACTCGATCCGGCGAGCGCGGACGGGACGGAGCGGAACGTCACCGTGCAACTCAACTCAAATCCAAAGCCAGGGGCCGCTTACGCGGTGTCGGCCTACTTGCAAAACCGGAGCGAGCCGATTCCTTTCGACGACGCGCTGCGTATCACTGGGCCTTTGCCGGTTATTGCAAGTTCCAAGCTTTCGCTCCCAGTCGGCATGTCGATCGCGATCAACCCGGGCGAGTTTCCGGCTGGAAGCACGTTGACCGCAATGCTCGACGTGAAGAATATCGAACCCAAGAGTATTTTGCATCTTAGCTGTGCGGAAGACGTGGGCGGGCACGCCGACCTGCACATTGGAGAGCAGACGGACAAATCGAGCTTGCAGCAGCTTTCGCCCGATCAAATTTTTCTCTCGTACGATACGGGAGGCCTTCCGGCGGGCTGTTCGGTTCAGGCTGTGATCAACAACGGGAGCGGAGGCCATTCGCAGCCGTACGCCCTGGCCCATATCGTTCGCCTGCCCCAGATAGAACAGGCGGGCGCGACGACGGAACAAACCCCGGACGGCAAGCATGTGTATGTTTTGTCGGGGTTGAATCTCGAAATGATTGAGAAGGCCGGCTGGGATCAGACGACCGGTTTCGAGCTGGTGGAACTACCCACCCCGATTCCAGGGCAAGGACAAAGACAGTCGCTGCGAATTCCTCTTCCGGACCCGCCGGCGCCGAATGCACCGCTTTACATCTGGCTCAGAGGCGAGAAGTTAGGACGGCTAACCACGGTGAAACCGCAATAAAGGGTGGCGGCCGTGAAGTACAGGCTCAGGTGTTTTATAGTTGAGGACGATTGAGTAATCTGCCCAATCTGCTGACGCTCATCCGGATTTTCCTCGTGCCGCTGTTGGTGGCCGGGCTGGTCGAGCAGAACTTGCGTATCCAGTGGGGCAACACGCTACTGGTTGCAAACGATTTCTTCGCGCTAACCATTTTTCTGGCCGCTGCGGTCACCGATCTTCTGGATGGTTATCTGGCCAGACGGTGGAAACAGGTTACGACAGTCGGAACGCTGCTCGATCCCATCGCCGACAAACTCCTGATCTCGGCGGCTTTAGTTTCGCTGGTGCAGATCCGGCTTCTGCCAGGCTGGATGGCGATCCTGATCATCAGCCGTGAGTTTGCAGTTTCCGGTTTGCGCAGTATCGCGGCGGCGGAGGGGTACACGATCAGGGCCGGAGAACTCGGGAAGTCGAAGATGGTTTTGCAGGTCGTGGCCGTCACCCTGGTGATGTTGTCGGTTCGCTGGCCCCATGTTCGGCTGTTCGGGATGATCGCGATGTGGGCCGTGGTGATTTTCGGACTGGCGTCGGCGGTTGATTATTTCCGCAAATTCTGGCGCAAAGTCGATTCAAGCATCAAACTGCGGCGCAGAAACGAACTGATCGTACTGGAACGGCAGAAACGGCGGCTGGAAAGAATCGCGCGGGTCGATAAGAAGGCAGAGGAGCGAAAGGCGGCCTCTTCTATTCGCCGCCCGGTGTAAACAGAGCCATCGCCGTGATGTGGGCTTGCGGCTCAAGAACCTCGTAGCCGTTCTTTGTGAAAACAACGGTGCGGACCTGACCTTCACGTCCCAGGGGTCCGATTGTGCGTCCGTTGAAGAACACCTCAACGCCACCGGCATTACCAGTCCGGATGCGGGCTGTCTCGCGGCCATCGAGAATCTTGTTTTCATCAGCCTTCAGCAATCCTTCGTAAACTTCTTTGCCATCCGTCATTACCGAGAGCCAGGTCGTTTCTAAGGCCGAAAGCTGGATGCGGAAGCCATCGAGGTTGCTGGCTGCCTTTGCTGTGTCTATCGCGGGCGTAGATTTTGGTGGCGAAGGTGGCTTCGACTCTGCGACCTGCCGTGTATTCGGGCTGCTCCGGAGCGACTTGACCAGACCCGAGAGCGAGGATTGCAAATCGTAGCGCGATTCCTGCCACATGCCATAGAAACTTGAACAGGCGACCAGCATGACGATCAGCGACGCGATCGACATCAGCCACCGCAATTTGCGGGTGCGTTGTGGGCGCAATCCAGGAAGCCTCGGACGTATGGGCGCGCCGGCCTGCCCTGGAACTAAGGGCTGGGGCATAGAGCCTGCGGCGGCGCACACGGCTTCTTGAAGGGCCGCACAATCCAGCGCGACACTGCCGGCAAACTGCCGCACAAAACTTCTGTATAGAAAAGGGGAACTAATCTGCTTCAGATCATCGCTCTCGATGGCCTGGAGGTACTTCAGGTTAATTCGCGTCTTGGCGTTGACGTCGTCAAGCGTTAACCCTAAGCGCAGACGCGCTTCCCGGAGCTTCTGTCCAACTGACTCCATATAGTGCTCGGGCGACTCCGCCCTTCCTGTCTGGGTGTATCGCTATAATACAACAGTCTCTCAGTCTAAGTTTCTCTCAACTCAACTTAAATCTTTTGCGCGCCACCCGCTATCGAAATAATCTTATCGTTCTCTCTGTAGTTTTCTTTACATTTTCTTTCCAGGCCTTTGGGGCGGCGGGCAAAGCTGCGTTC
>JALYVD010000331.1 GCA_030853405.1 Acidobacteriota bacterium
TGAGCTCGCCGAAGGACGGGCGGTGGCCGACGCTGTGAAGAAGTTCCTCCGAGCCAGTGTCGTCAATCAGGTAATAGCCGACGTGGCGCAGCCGGTCTCGCAAAGCCTGCGTCGCGGAACGCTCAACGGTTGCACCTTCGGCCATGGTGACTGCGCAACGGGCGAGTTCGGCCTCGCTTACGTCGGAGCGTGCGGCTATTTTCGCTACCGCCTGCCGATACTGCTCGCGGCTTTGGAAATCCATGCGTGGGTAAACGCCCGCAGGGTCGAGACACAAGACGCGATGAACAATTGAAAGCTGCTCGATCGTCTCTTTCCAATCAATTTCCCCGATGAACCGAAGGCTTCTGATTAGCCGGCCAATTTCGAACGAAGGAGCGCTTACGCCGTGTTCCCGGAAAGCCTGAAGAGCCTTGAAGCCACGATCGGCAATCAATTCGAGCAGCACCAGCTTCAGTCCCGGCAGCATAGCGCCAAGTTCCGATAAACGAAGCGGCTCAATGTCTTCGACGGTCTGAATGAAGAAGAAAAAGTTCGATTCGGTTAGCTGGAGATCGGCGGCGGCGAGCAACGCTCTTCCCAGTACGACGGGGCGCGAGATGCATTCGTCGCCTTCGGTCCGCACTGCGGGCAATTTCGCCAAAGTCTTGGCGCCGCTTTCGAGATCCTGGATGTCGGTACGTACCAGGCGCAGATTGTCGTAGAGCCATTGCAGATCGTCGGATGGTTCGCCCGATTTCAATGCATATAATTCCCGTTCCAGGTCGCCAAGCCGCTGGGCGCTCTTGCGAAAGAGTTCTTTCGGTTTGCGGGCACAGCGCTTATTCGCGACCCAACCGCAGGCGCGCGCGGCTCGCGTGGCATGTTCGCGCAGAACGGCTTTTTCAGTCTCGCTCAGGTTCAGTTGCGGTCCTGCGCAGGCGGCCTCGACTTTGATTTTTGAAAACGACTCAGACATCGGCGGCAGGCTTTCTATCGGTAACTCGAGGCTTGTAACTCAAACATTTCAGCGTACCGCCCTCCCAGTTCCATCAGACGATTGTGGTTTCCTTCTTCGATGATTGCTCCATTTTCAAGGACAATAATTCGCTCGGCCATCCTGACTGTCGAGAACCGATGCGAGATAAAAAGCGCCATCTTATCTTCAGTCAATTCGTTGAACCTTTCGAAGACTTCGTATTCCGCGCGGGCGTCGAGCGCCGCAGTGGGCTCGTCAAGAATCAGGACCTGCGCTTCACGGAGGTAAGCGCGCGCTAGTGCCAGTTTCTGCCATTCGCCGCCAGATAAATCGACGCCACCTTCGAATCGGCGGCCTAACATCTGTTCATATTTTCCGCCGAGTTTTGTGATCACCCCATCCGCCAAGCTCTTTTCAGCCGCATCCTTGATGCTGGGGAGATCGGAGAGGCACTCAATACGGCCGACGGCGATGTTTTCCCGCGCCGTCATCTCGTAGCGCATGAAGTCCTGAAAGATGACCCCGATTTGACGGCAGAGATCTTCAATGTTGTACTCGCGGAGATCGACGCCATCCAGAAGTATTTTTCCGGCCGAGGGGTCGTAGAGGCGCGTCATAAGTTTGACGATGGTTGTTTTGCCCTGGCCGTTTTGGCCGATCAGCGCGATACGTTCGCCGCGCTCCACGCGGAAATTCAAATCGGTCAGGATCTTGCGGTCCGTACCCGGATAGACGAACGACACGTCGCGAAACTCGAACCCTTGCCGGATGGGGCGGGGAGCGGGTAAGGCGTTAGGCTTCGACACGACCGTTGGCTTCATTTGGAAGAAGGCCAGAAGGTCGGTTAAAAAAAGCGCCTGGTCGGCGATGCTTGAAACGGTAGAGAAGATCAGCGAAATGTTGCTTGAGGCGTCCATGATCGATCGGGTAAGAAAGACCCAGGTGCCGAGGGTCATCGCTCCGATCACGGTGCTATAGCTCACCCACACATAGCAGCCGTAGTAGCCGCAAGTACTGAGTATCGAAAGCAGCGAAACGGCAATCAATCGCCTCCTGGACAACGCAAGGTTCTCATCGAGGATGGCATTTGAAATCGCAGTGAACCTGTCGGTGAGAAACTGGCTTAGTCCGAAGAGTTTTAGCTCTTTGGCGGCTTCTTTGCTGCCACCTAGTTGGCGCAGGTAATCGAGCTGGCGCTTGGCCGGCGTCTGTCTGAAATTCTTGGCATAACTCAGGAATGCAAAGTGACTCTCGCCCATGAAAGCCGGTATGAGACATCCCACCAACAGCAGCAATAGCCAAGGCGAATAGAAGAGTATGGCGGCGGAGAGCAAAACCGTCGTCACCACTTGCTGGAACAGGCGTCCGATCGATTGAATCATTCCGAGGCGATCCGTTGATTGTGCGCGGGCGCGTTCGAGCCTGTCGTAGAACACGGGGTTTTCGTAGGCTTGCAGATCCAGTTGTGAAGCGTGGTCCATCACCTGCACGCTGACATGCCGTGTGTAGCGATCGGCCAGCACCGAATCGTAGTAGTCGATCACTCTGCCGAAGAGAGAGCCTCCGACCGCCAGTGCGAACTCCAGAGCCACCAGCCGCCACAAGTGCGGCAACAGGTAGCTATGGTGCGATTTGACGATTTCCGTGATGGTATCGACTATGGCGCCAGCGATCCATGACGTACTGACGGGGACCACGGACACGATCACACGGAGTAGAAGTCCGAGAACTACCACGTGCGGCCCCGAATCCCAAACGATTTTTAGTACTGGAGGAACGTTCTTTAATGCCTGTACACGGTCGCGCCAAGCCGAGGATGAATTCCCTTTGTTATTTGTTTCTGCCACGCTGAGAACCGGAAACGGCGGATGAAGCGCTGCCGCGAGAGATTGGAAAGACTGCCCCTTGTAGATCGTTGTGTACTAAGAACAGTTTCGCAAGATCATGAAAAAGAAACGAAAGTCAGGAGAAGCGACGGCCCGGTATAATAGGGATTCGAGCGGTTTGCGCAGCGGCCCGTTTGCGGCTTAGATAAATCCTAAAACATCCCAGTCTGTTGCACTATTAATACAGGAAACTCAAGGGCATTGCGGCAAACTAGCTCTCAAGGCGAACACGGCGTTGCGGAAATCGGACCAATTCCGGTCGATCGCGACTGCGCGCCGCCAGAATCCAGACCTTTACTGCCGCGCCGCGATTACTTTATTTTGCCCGTTTTGAGCCTGCTGACGATCGCGATGATGTTTGCGGCCGCCGAGATCGGCACTCGACTTGAGTGGTCTTCGATAGACCAGGGCTACTGTATGAACTTCGATTCGGTGGAGGGTCCTCACGGTAGGCCGAACTGCACGACCATTTTGAAAATTCCGGAGGGCGAGCGCGTCACGCTGAAGTTCAACAACTGCGGCTACCGGTCGAATGCGCCCTGTGGTCCGAAACCGCCGGGTACGGTGCGAATTGCGGTAATCGGTTCGTCTATCGCCGAAGGGTATGGGCTCGCATACAACGAAACGATGGCGACGCAGATGACCGTTGCTCTACGCCGCGCTTGCCACATTCCAGTAGAGGTTCAGAATCTGGCCGCCGAAGCGTGCCCGCCCATCTACTCCTATCGCCATGTAGACGAAGCTCTGAAGCTGACGCCGGATGCGGTGGTGATGCCACTAAATCCGTGGGACATTGAACAGCAGATCGATCCTAAACTGCTGGCGAGACGGAGCGACCCCGGGCCGATCGACCAAATGCCAGAGCCTGAAATCAAATTAAGCGCGATGCAGCAAGTGCAACTGTGGGTGCGGAACAGCAGATCGGTGCTCGTCGCGCAACACTACATGTTACAGAACAGAGACGCTTTCTTAAGGCTGTATCTGTTTGCAGGCGGCGATCACGCGGGTTTTGTGCATTTTCCTTTTACGCCGGCTTGGGAGAAGCGCTTCGAGGTTACGGATCTGCTGTTGGGGGAGATGGCCGAGAAGATCCATGCGGCTGGTGTCCCGTTCGTGCTGATTGGCATTCCAGAGCGCGCGCAAACCCTGATGGTAGACGCGCACGACTTGCCCGCGGGCGTGGACGCTTATGCGTTCACACGGCGGTTGTCGGAAATTGCGGCGAAGCACGGGATACTTTACGTGGATGCGTTAAAGGTTTTTGAGAAATCCGCTTCGCGCGAGAAATTGTTTTATGTGGTGGACGGGCACCCTACGGCGGAAGCGCAGGAATTGATGGGGCAGGCGCTCGCTCACAAGCTGATGACGGCGAAAGTTCCGGGGCTTTCGGGCTGTGCATTGCCGTCGAGGTAGTGACAATAAGAAGGTTCGGCCTTTGCCCAAATCGTGAGTTCCTCGCCAACTACTTGCTCATAGAAGACCCGCGGGACGGTGCGAGTAGTTTCGGGCCTCTATATATTTGTCAGGAAATGCTCCACAAAAAATGTTATGACGAGGCGCAAAAACAGCCACTTGTTTTCTGGGCAGAGGAAACAGCCCATTGGTTTGACGTAATCTAAAAAAAGTTCCCGAACTGGAGAGAGTTAACAGACGCTGAAAGGATCCGCTTGGAGTTCCAGAGGTGGTACGACTCCGCCAGACTTGACCTCCGACAGTGCGCACCGCTCAAGGTAGGGCTAAAGAAATACCTGTCAAAAGCCGAGTATAAAAAGCTCAAGCTAGACTCTCCGCCGACACACTGATGTCGTCAATTCGTAAAGCGGCGCACGACACGAAACGTTTTTCAAGTCCCTTTTGGCTCGTCCGTCGCTCGTTTTCCCTAAGTCCCAAAACTTAACCTTTTTAAGACTGGCCGCTATTCTTTAAAGGGCACATCCACTTCAAGGTAGCTGCCCGGCGTAGCTGCGTTGACAGCAGTAATGATGTTGGCCGTTACTAACTTGACCATCGGCCATTGAGAGTGTTGCAGCACAATCAAAGCCAGCTTGCGGCCTTCGAGGTTTTGTTGATAACGGATATTTTTATCCGTAGTGACCATGAGGTCGAAACCGGCTTTTTCGACGGCTTCGATCAATTCACCGTTGGCGAGTTCTTCCCAACCGTGCGCCCGTGCTTCTTCAACGGTATGACCGGCGAGAAAACGGGTAAGGCCGCGCGGCGTACCGTTGTCGAAAAGAATACGCATGAAGCGGCTGTTATCCGTAGGTTGGCGCTTTGTCGAGCGAACGAGCGACGAAAGCCATAAGCCCGTCGATCTGTTCGCGGCTCACAGGAAACTGTTCAATAACTTCGTCAATGCTCATACCTGCTTCGAGATTTTCGAACAGGGTTTTAACCGGCGTCCGGGTTCCTTTCAAAACCCATGCGCCGCTGACTTTGCCGGGAATGCTTTCCACCGCCGGACACTGTGACCAATCAAGAGTTGCCATGTGAGAGTACCCTCCTTTCATCGTAGCGTTTTACCACGGTTCGGCGGCTGGTCACGCGGCGATGGGAACGAGCCGGAATCTCAAAACTTACCCTTTTGGAGAAAGCGGCTCTAATGCTGAACGCGCTTGACCAAATAAAGCGGCGGTTCTTTTTTGCCGGTCTGTTCAAGCTGGCCGAACGCCGTGCCTCTTCGCGTAGTAGCATTTTGCAGGGCGGAAACGAAACTCACCTGTGCGCGTCAGTCGTTTGCTCAACTCAAGACAGAGTTGGGTGCAATCTTCGCACTACAGTCCGAATTCGAAATGATCCATGACGAAGAGCCGCCCGGGGTACGCCGCTTCAAAGTTCAATTTGATGCAAACCCGACTGATCCTCGTTTGTTGATCATCAAAGAGGGAAAGCCAAATCTTCTTCCAGACTTGATTAGTGGTGAAGCGCCAGAGGTCGAAAAAACAGATTGACGTTTTGATGCTTTCTACGATGGCGCAACATTCGGATGGGAACAAACGGAGTTAACGACCTCATTGCTATTTACAGACAGCTGATTGCACGGCTTGAGAATTTACCTTAGCGGCTTTCAGTGGTCGGCCTCGTTTGCGCGGCTTAGTTTGCACACCGAGCCGGTCTCCAAGCTGCTCGCAAAACGCGTCGTCGCCGAGCGGGAAACCCGAGCGTGTCGCTTCCCGAATCCGATCCGCCAGAGCCGCGCCTACCAGTCCCAGGGAAAGGTACTGTTTCCAATGTGCTGCATCGAATCGCGCTCCCCAGCGAACCATGTTCAGGATGCCTGGCGCAGCTAGCCCAAGGTGGGCTCGCGCACTCGACCAGCGCCATTGCTCTGCGTCAGTTACCATGGCCGCCCGGACCGGGTTTTGCTCGACATAAACCAGAGTTGTCCAAAAATGCTTTTCGTCGAGAACCGCCGAATGGAAGCGCGCCTGCCATAGGTGGCCGTTCTGGCCGAGGCGCAGGTGAAGGGCTCGCGAATAGTCGCTGTGAGTTCGCTGGAGCGCCCGTGATAAACCCTTCTGATCGTGTGGTGTGACTACCAGATGCACGTGGTTCGACATGAGGCAGTACGCCTCCAGAGCGACTCCGTAGTGCGGCAGGAAGTCGCTGATGAGTCTGAGGTAGAGTTTGCGGTCCTCGTCGCGAAAGAAGACCTTCTCACGGTGGTTGCCGCGCTGGGTAACGTGATGGGGAAGGCCGGGCGCAATCACTCGATTCACTCTTGGCATCAACAAGTTAGTGCCTAAATCGTGTCTTCCGCTCCAAAGACTAATCTGTAATGAGGTCGTTGACTCCGATTATCCGATTATCGATTGTCCCGACTCCGATTGTCCCGACTCCGATTGTCCCCGATTGCCCGATTGTCGGAATCGGCGCACGTCTTCCGCTCCCAACTGCTCCGGCGACTCGTTCAGTATTCCGCGTACTGCTTTACGGCGAGGATGTAGCCGCGGCTTGTGGATGGTGAGTAGTTACGACGCTGGAGTTCTTCCAGCATCCGTTTACGAAGTGGGGTCACAGAACTTTCCTTTCTTGACTGACGCTACCGCTGTTCAAATCTGCCAACTACCACGCCACTGTGTCCGCCGCGCCAGCGGCTTAGTGCTAACGCGCTAATCGGCGATTAAGACGTCGGCGGCCCGAAGTCGATATCACCGGGTGGAAGCTCCGGTCTCAGCGATCCCAGATCTGATGCGCGTTTACCGGTACTGATCGAGACTTGACCGCGATCCCGGCATATTGGATTAGAAGCAACATATGAGGAAAACTGTGACTTGATACGCTGAGGCAATACCCGGTGGTGAATGTTAAGATACTGCTTTCCAAGAGACTTCTGATGGCTGGGTGAGACTCCGCAAAACGGAGTTCCGCGTAAGGGAGACAATGACCACATTCGATGCAAGCAACGGTCTGATCACGTGCCGCAGCCAGCAATCTGTAGATCAAACGGTTGCGTCCTTAAGAGAATTGCTGGACGCAAAAGGTGTCAAGCTTTTTGCCCTGATCGACCACAGTGGCGAGGCCGCAAAAGTGGGGATGACAATGCCAGCGACCAAGCTGTTGATCTTTGGTGATCCAAAAGCAGGAACGCCTCTCATGCTCGCGTCTGAAAGCAGCGCGATCGATCTTCCACTCAAGGTACTTATATGGGAAGACAAAGAAGGTGGGGTCCAGCTCACCTACAACAGTCCTGAGTATCTCAGAGCGAGACATGGGCTCAAAGAAGACATGCTGAAGAACATTGCAGGCATCGAAGCATTGGTCAACAAGGCAGCGGATGAGGGCAAGAAATCGCCGTACCCCGAGGTGGGCTGACAGTGAGCAGCTACTCCGTTTCGCTGCGCTGTTGTGCCGCAAGCCAGGACATAGGCGGCAGTCCAACCTGCTGCGAGAACGAACGGATCAAAGCGGCGGTGCTGGCATATCCGACAGAGGGCGCCACCATCTTGAGCGATTCGCCTTTTTTCAAAAGCGACTGTGCCACTCCGATGCACCACAATGTCAGGTACTCGAACGGAGTCTGGCCCATCGTCGCAAGGAAGTGCGCGGCAAAACGTGCGCGCGACATTCCAGCGATGTGGGCTAGTTCTTCAAGGCTCCAGGCCCTTTCTGGTTGTGGATGAATTGCTGCCAGAGCTTTGGCGAGCCGCGGATCGGAAAGCCCGCTCAGGATACCGCCTTGAATAAGCTTCGAGTCGATAGCCGATCGCAGAAGAAGTAGAAGGAAATATTCCGCCAATCGATCGACGGCTACTTGACGGCCGTCTTTACGATCGAATGCTTCCGCGAAGAGAAGTTCTACCGTGGGATTATGCGGAGGCAAGCGGAACCTTTAATAGATTCGGAAGGGCCAAGGTCAGCGGATTCATCATGCCCGCACCAAAATCGACGAAAGCGCAGAGGATGTCTGCGCCTTCGGACTCAAATGTGTGTGCTCCCGGCCTGGGGTAGAGCAGGACGGTCGGCTCACTCACGATCACCGGTTCGCCGGATGGCTGCAGAATCTTGAGGACGCCGTTTCGAAGCACATGCAGATGTCCAGCTGACTTCGTGACATGATCGTTCGACGCGCCACATAACCGCCCGGAGAAAAAGACCCGCGCCGACAGAGTGAAGTTGGAGAAAAAAGGGGAGAGTCGATCCAATTGGATACTCCGGGCAAGCTTTCAAGTACTCTAAGTCATCTCGAGTATAGAGAATGGGTTCAAAATTCTCTACATAGCGATTCACTACCTTCATCGGAGGATTTATATTGACGCCTGCAACGCCAGAACTAACCGGCGCTCTGGAAGAGTACGACCTCGTAGTCTTGGGCAGCGGCGAAGGAGCGAAGTTTCTCGCCTGGACACATGCTAAACAGGGGAGACGTGTTGCGGCGGTCGAGCAGAGATGGATCGGCGGATCATGCCCCAACATTGCTTGTCTGCCGAGCAAGAACATCATTCACAGCGCGAAGGTCGCTTCGTACTTCCCCAGAGCGGCCGAGTTTGGTATCGAAATCGCGGGCTACAAGGTCAACATGGCCGGCGTAACCAACCGCAAACGAACGATGGTCAAAGCACTGGTAGACATCCACGTTCGCAACTTTGAGACGAGCGGCGTCGATCTGGTGCTCGGCCACGGCTATTTCGTTGGCCCCCGGCTTATCCAGGTTGATTTGAACGACGGAACCACGCGCCAGATTCGGGGCAAGAACGTCGTGATTGGTACTGGAACGCACGCTACTCTGGACACCACTCCCGGTCTCGCAACCGCGCAGCCGCTCACCCACATTGAAGCCCTTGAGTTGGAGACACTGCCCCAGCACATGCTAGTGATCGGCGGTGGGTACATCGGCCTTGAGTTCGCGCAGGCGATGCGCCGGCTTGGGAGCCGGGTCACCATCGTGGAGAGAAACGCCACGCTGCTGCACCGCGAAGATCCCGATGTCTCGGCTGCCATAGAGGGTCTCTTCCGCGACGAAGAAGTTGAACTGATTCTGAACGCCAGGATCAAAGAAGTTTGCGGTGTCTCAGGTCAAAATGTCAGCTTGACCTATCAACAGAACGGTCTGCCGAAGACCATTGAAGGTTCGCACCTATTTGTCGCGACAGGCCGTACGCCAAACACCGCTGGTATCGGGCTGGATCTTGCGGGTGTCGAACTGACAGTGGGCGGCTACATCAAGGTGAACGAGCGACTGGAGACCACAGCGCCGGGCACATGGGCCATCGGTGAAGTGGCGGGAAGTCCGCAGTTTACGCACATTGCCTTCGACGACTTCAGAGTCATCCGAGACAACCTGGGCGGGAAAGATCACGTAACGACCGGCCGCCAGGTTCCGTATTGTCTGTTCACCGATCCTGAACTGGCTAGAATCGGCCTGAGCGAGACGGAAGCCAAGGCCAAAGGCATGCCATACCGGCTGTTCAAGATACCCATGGCCGCCGATCTGCGCACGCGGACGCTTTCCGAAACGCGCGGCTTCATGAAGGCGTTGGTGGCAGAAGACGATCGCATCCTCGGCATCACAGTCTTCGGAATCGGTGCCGGAGAGATCATGTCGGCCGTTCAGATCGCCATGATCGCCGGTCTGCCATACACGGCCCTCCGCGAGGCCATCCTGACTCATCCGACATTGATCGAAGGACTCGTTGTGTTGTTCTCGTCAGTCCCGACGGCTGCGGCCGCTCACTGATCTCGCTCGATACAAGAAACGGAGGTGTGAAAGGTTATGAAGGCGTATGTTGTGGAGACCGCGAACGGACCATTCCGCGAGGTAGAGATGCCGACGCCAGTGCCCGTGCGCGGGCAGGTACTTGTGAGGATCAGCGCCAGCGGCATCAACCCGCTGGACACCAAGATTCGCGCGGGACAGGGCGGCCACGCGAAGCAGCCTCTGCCTGCGGTCTTGGGTCTGGACATGGCTGGAGTTGTGGACGCGGTCGGCCCGGACGTCACTGCCTTCCATCCTGGCGATGAAGTGTTTGGAATGGCCGGCGGCGCCGGAGGACATCAGGGAACCTTGGCAGAATTCATCGTTGCGGATGCCGCGCTGCTCGCTCCCAAGCCCACAACACTCACAATGCGACAGGCCGCAGCGCTGCCGCTCGGCACCATCACCGCCTGGGAAGGTCTGGTAGACAGAGCGAAGATTCACTCCGGCCAGACAGTTCTCATTCATGCCGGGGCTGGAGGCGTCGGGTATGCAGCGACGCAGATCGCTGTCGCGTACGGCGCAACAGTGTTCACAACCGTTTCGGAAAACAAAAGGCGGATTGTCGAAGCTGTGGGCGCGATCGCGATCGACAGAAGCTCGCCGGTGCAGGAGTACGTCGATGAACATACTGCCGGCGAGGGTTTCGATGTCGTCTACGACACGCTGGGCGGCGCTGTGCTGGACAGTTCATTTCTGGCTGTCAAACGCTATACGGGCCATGTGGTCAGCTGCCTCGGCTGGGGCGCACACTCACTGGCGCCCCTGTCCTTTCGAGCGGCCACATACTCTGGAGTCTTCACCCTGCTTCCGCTACTGACGGGCGAGCAGCGGGCTCATCACGGCCAGATTCTTCATGAAGCATCGAAGCTCGCAGAGGAGGATCAATTGAAACCCCTGCTCGCGGAACAACAGTTCGGACGGGACGATATCGAAGCTGCCTACGAAATTGTGGCCAAAGGCAGCAAAGGTAAGGTGGTCGTTGATTTTTGATCGCCGTCACTTCCTAGCATCTGCCTCCGCTGGCGTCGGTCCGTTCTTTAAAATTAATGCATCATCCCATTTCATCCGAAGATCTCACACGCAGAGGTCAACCATGAGTCAAGCTCGCCACATCCCGCTCACGTCACACCATCACATCCAAGCCGACGGCGTGAATGTGTTCTATCGCGAAGCCGGTCCTGCTGATGCCCCGGTCATTCTGTTGCTTCACGGTTTCCCGACCTCATCGTTTCAATATCGGGAGTTGATTCCACGCCTTGCTGACCGCTATCATGTCGTCGCTCCGGACCTGCCGGGCTTCGGTTTTACTGCCGTCCCGCCAGAGCGCGGCTATACCTACAACTTCGACGCGTTGGCTAAGACGATCTTTGCCTTCACCAGCGCCTTAAAGCTCACCCGCTACGCCCTTTATGTGTTCGACTATGGTGCTCCAACGGGCTTTCGACTGGCGATGATGGCTCCCGAGCGTGTGACCGCCATCGTGTCTCAAAACGGCAACGCTTACGAAGAAGGTCTGGGCGATGCATGGGCTCCGATCCAGCGTTACTGGCGTGAGCCAACCCTCGAGCATCGCGATGCCATACGCGCCAGCCTAACTCCTGAAGGCTTACGCCGCGAATACTCTGTCGGGATTCCCGACCCCAGCCTTATCAAACCCGAAGGCTACACCCTGGACGCCGCACTGCTGGCACGACCAGGCAATATCGACATCCAGTTGGACTTATCTCTTGACTACGCAAATAATGTGAAGTTGTATCCGGGCTTCCAGGAGTACTTCCGTCGAGCGAAGCCGCCGCTGCTGGCCGTCTGGGGCAAGTTCGACCCCTACTTCATTCCAGAGGGAGCAGAAGCGTTCCGGAAGGACCTTGCGAGTGCGACTGTTCAATTTCTACCTACAGGCCATTTCGCGCTGGAAACTCATCTGGAAGAAATCGTCATGGCTATGCGCAAGTTTTTGGCAGATAACGGCCTCTGATAGACAATGCTAAGTAATCCAGCATCCGACGATGCCACAGCAAGTGCCGCTTCGCCGTATAACGCGCCAGTCTGACAATAGAAAGCCAATCTCCAAATGTCCCAACTCCAGGGCCGGACGAGGCCGTCCGCTTTACTTCAGGCTAGATCCCGATAGAGCCATGCTTTCGCCAACTTTAATTCGCGATGCACGGTGGCCGGGGAGATGCTGAGAACCGAAGCAATCTCGTCGTAAGTCAGTCCGCCGAAGAAGAGGAGTTCTACGATCTCAGCCTTTCGCTCGTCATTCTCCGACAGGCGGCGCAGGGAATCGTCCAGATCCAGGATTTGCGAAGAGATGACAGGGCCGACCAATATGGCTTCGTCGAGAGGAAGTTTCTCGCCTCCTCCACCACGCTTTTTGCGGCGGGACGATTTTGCGTGGTCTACAAGAATGTGGCGCATGACGCGCGCCGCGACCGCATAGAAGTGGGCCCGGTCTTGCCACGGGAGGTCGGCTTTGACCAGCCGCAGGTAGGCTTCGTGAACCAGCGCCGTGGCGCTTAACGTGTGATCAGACCGCCCAGCCCTCAGACTACGATTGGCCAGCTTCCGAAGCTGGTCATAGACCACGGGCATTAGCTTCTCAAAAGCGTCTTTATCTCCTCCGCAGAGTTCCTGCAGAATTTGCGTTACGGCCTCTTTATCGGACGAACTCGTTGATTCCGCAGCCATGACGTAAGAAGATCCCGTGCTCTTCAGTATATGTATAATCCTGGTCAGCCCGTGCAAACCGTCCCCTCTCCCAAGCCGGACCGCTGGCAGCGGATTGAAACTCTTTTCTACGAAGCGCTGGACATGAA
>JALYVD010000362.1 GCA_030853405.1 Acidobacteriota bacterium
GCATTGCCCGCCTCCGCTTCACCAGCCGCTTCCGAGTATGCGGTAATCTTGTCTTGCCGGTCGATTCCTTTTCGTCGAACGGCCAACAGTGTCTTATCTGTTTGTCTCAGCCTTGGGGGCAGGTCCAATACCTCTTCTTTGCTGAACTGCAACGGTTTTATATCGGCTCCGCGAATTTCTGAAAGTCCGCGGCTTTTCGCCGTTCCGCCGGTCTCGTGGCCGGTTTCGCTGAATGCTACGCCTAAAAACAGCTTGGCGGTCTGGACTTCCGGCTCGCGCGTGAGAGTCCAGAGCACGGTTGCGGAGGGCGCAACAGATACCACAGCTTGTTGAGCAAGATAAGTGCCACTCTCATTTTGTAGCGCTCCCCAGGGCAGCAGGTGCAAACTGCCGTCCGGAACCAAACCAGTGAATCCCATTCCCGGGCGGTGATCGGAGCAGTGACCGCGGACAATCAGCTGCGCCTCACGTCATTGACCGATGCAACGGGCCGTTCCACAACGTTTGCGTATGGCGTACCTGGTACGCATGGGCAGCAATACCTGATCACCGGCATCACCGATCCATTCGGCCGGCGCCCCTTCTCAGCTACGATGCCGACTACCGCCTAGTCCAGATCACGGATACGCTCGGTCTCAAATCACAGTTCACCTATAACGGTGCGGCACTGTCGGATATCACGGCCTTGACGACTCCCTATGGCACGACGCAGTTCGCTTACGGAAGCACAAACGGCAATGAACGATTTCTCAACGCAACCGATCCGCTTGCGCGCACGGAGCGCGTCGAATTCATTCAGGGCGTTTCGACCATGCCGTTCTCCGATCCCGCGGCGCTGGTGCCCCAAGGCCTGATTGCACCTTTCAACGAATACCTGAACTATCGAGATACGTATTACTGGGACAAGCATGCTTATGCCGTTTCGGCGGGCGATTACACCAAAGCACATCAGAGACATTGGACACATCTTGCAGTCAATGATTATCCGGTACCTATAACGGCAGATACCCTGGAGAGCGTCAAATATCCGCTTGAGAACCGTGTCTGGTTCAATTATCCGGGGCAGACGATCTATAACTTGGGCACGGCCGTCTCTGCGAGCTATAATCAGCCGACCAAAATCGCCCGAGTCCTGGATGACGGCACCACTCAGATGACGCAGCACACCTACAACAATTTCGGCCACGTCACGGACGTAATCGATCCGGTCGGTCGCGAGACGCAATATACCTACGCCGCCAACCAAATCGATATGTTGCAAGTTCAGCAGAGAACCTCAACTTCGGGATTCTCGACCCCTGCCACATTTTCGTACAACAGCGCGGGCCAGCTCACCCGCGCGACCAACGCCTTGGGCCAGACCACGACGTACGACTACGATTCCCCCGGCTATCTCACACGCACCGTGAACGCCAACGATCAAACCGCTTCGAGCTACACCTATGACTCGCTCGGCCGTGTTGCGACGAGCACGGATTCAGAAGGCTATACGGTGACCTATGCCTACGACATTTTCAACCGGATCACCTCCGAAACGTATCCAGACGGAACGGCCCGGAAGTTCACCTGGAACAGGCTCGATGTCGGGAGCGTGACGGACCGACAGGGCAGGACGACGACTTACACCTATGACGCCATGCGCAACCTGATCGACGTTCAGGACCCGCTCGGCAGGCATACGAAGTTCGGGTGTTTCGAAAACGGCTCGCTCGCTAGTCTAACTGACCCCAAAGGGAACAGCACAGCCTGGAGCATCGATATCCAGAACCGCGTAATCGGGGAGACTTATGCGAACGGCAGCCAAATCGCCGATACTTACGAAAACACAACCAGCCGTCTCAAGGCGATCACGGATACTCTCGGGCAGGTGAAGCAGTATGCCTACAACGTCGATGACTCGCTCGCCGGAATTAGTCACCTAAAGGCCGTCAACGCGACGCCTAGCGTCAGCTTTGTTTACGATCAATACTTCCAGCGTCCGATCTCGATGACGGATGGCTCGGGAACGACGACCTACACCTACCAACCGATCGGGTCACTTGGAATTATGACGCGAATCTCAACGATCGCCGCCTCAAGGCCATCCGCAACAGCGGAGCCACTCGCGAGTACGAACTCACCACAACGCCGGAAAACGACATCACCGAGATCGCGGAAAGCGCCCCAAACGGAAGCGCATGGGCTCCGCAGACCTGGACTTACGGTTACGATAGCGCTGACCGGCTGTTGCAGGGACAATCCTCAACCCGGGCGCTATATGCCTACGGCTACGATCCAGCGGACAACATCACCGACTTTCGTTCGCTTTCAGCAAACGAGGGCGCCAGCTACAACGACCTTAATCAAATCATGAGCTTCAGCAATGAAGCATTCGCGTACGACGCGAACGGCAATCTTCTCAAGGACGGTACTCACTCCTACCAGTGGAATGCCGAAAACCGGCTCATCGCAGTCAGCCAGAACGGGCAAAGCGCCACGTTCAGTTACGATGGTCTCGGCCGGCGCATTGCGATTGATAACAACGGGTCCGAAACCCGCTACCTCTGGTGCGGCAGCACGCTTTGCCAGGGCAGAACGTCAACCGATACCGTCACACGGCGCTACTACCCCGTATCTAGTCGCTACGCCAGAAGCCAGCTCTTGACGGGCAACGGTTCGGCGAGCTTCGGCCCGCGCAGAAGGAAGCTTTCCGGCTGGTGGGCTGGGATGCCAGTTACCTGTGGGGCCCGCCAGGAACGGGAAAAACGACGACCCTCGGCTATCTGGTAGCTGAGTATCTTCAGGCTCGGAAGGCGAGTCGGATCCTACTGGTGTCTTCGACTAATGTCGCGAGTGATACGGCACTCCTCAGCGTTGACGAGCGCGTGAAGTCCTTGTTCCCTTCCATCAACTCGGCCGTGAATTCTTCTGTTATCCGCCCATCGCATCCAACGCCTCAGTTCTTCCCAAGTTTCGTTAACCGCAGCTGATGTAATGGCGCCATCCCCAACCTGTTTCGACCGAATCGTCAAGCGCGGAGTGCGAATCGGCATCGGTACTTCAAAGTGCGAATCGGCATCGGTACTTCAATCAGAACTTGATTACTGCCTCCCATAATGACCGATAATAGCGAGACACAAACACCACATCCTTCATGGGTTCGAGCGAAATTCGGACCATCCTCCCCGCACGGCCGGCCACCCGGACCTCGTTCGCTTGGTTCCGATAAGCCGCGTGTAGTCGCGCAGCGCTTGACTATCAATCTCGTGGCCAGTTTCCGGTTGTTGTCGAACGACGGGCCGCTCGGAAGCCGGACTTGCCCCCGCGTAGATCCTATGTAAGGGCACAGCGTAGAGGAATCCATTCGCCCGCACGTTCCGCATCACGAAGGAGAACCGGGGGGCGAGGACCGCGAGCTTCACTCGGCGGGCGCCACGCACGCCGAATTCAAGACTGTGGATTGTATGGTGAGTCGAACAGCACGTCTCGGTTCACTCTCACGTTGAATCGGTGGCCGACCGGGATCTTGATCGTCGGCTGCACATTTAAATTCTTGTGTGTGATCTGCGCCCCGAGGCGAGGACAGCGGGTAAACCGCTGCTGCCCGCCCGGCTGCTGCTTGATCAACGGATCCCCACCAGCCCACACCAACGAATTTGAATAGAGAGATCACAAGGTGCTGCCAAAATCCGTCCAAACCCATCAATCTCAGGGATATCCTAAACTGACGTAAAGGTCTATACTTTTGCAGGGACACGCATTGTCCTTCTCCCTGCTCACCTTCTAATCTCTAGTATTTCAATAGCCCAGAGGCTCAATTCCATCAGGACAATATGGCCATAGCGTTTGGATCTGTGATAGCTGTAGGCAGCACATGCGCTATCTGAAAAATGTTCCGCCGTTGAGCGGAGATTCCGGTTACGGATTCTCGGAGGCGGCTGGTTTGCCAGTGGCCTTCGGTTCCGCAAACACTCAGGATATCGGCGGAATTGACTTAGGATCCATACAGGGTGAAAACACGGACGACTTTCGATTACTGCGGCATGTCTCCTCAAATTCGGATTTAGTTCTTGAGAACTCAGGACTGTGAAGATCTGCGCACATTGATAGCCATGACCCCCTCGCCGCGTCCGCAAACTCGAGCTCTACTCTGGATAGGCTTTGGCGGGCTGCTTGGATTGCTCGCTTTTGCTGGATTCAGTGCTCTTTCGATAGTCCGTCAGATCCAGATCCAAAACCAGAGCATCCGCAGTGATTACGTAAAACGTGACCAGGTACTAGAGCAACTACGGTCAGACATTTATCTGTCCGGCACTTACGTGCGTGACTTTCTTCTAGAAGGCGACCATTCAAAGGCTGAACGCTATCGCGATGAATTTGAACACACACGGGAACGCATAGAGCGCGCGCTAGTGGGCTACAGGTACATGCTTCGCCCGGAGGAAATAGCCCCTTTTCAATACCTTTCAGAGGAATTGTCGGCATATTTCGATGCCCTCAAACCTGCGTTGCAGTGGAACGCCGAAGAGCGCCGGGTCCTGGGACCTCCGTTCATGCGCGACCAGGTGCTGCGACGCCGAATGACGATGATTAGCCTGGCGAATCAGGTTGGACAGGTGAACCAACACCAAATGGAAAGCGGGAACAAATCAGTCGAACAGCTCTTTGGACAATTCCGTCGCCGGCTGTTGATCGATCTGGGCCTAACGCTTTCCTTCGGCATTTTGCTCGCCGCTATCAGCATGACCCGCATCCTCAACTTGGAGCGAGCGATGGGCGAACGATATCACGAGATCGCTCAAGCTCGCGGAGAGTTGCAGGAGTTGTCGGCCAAGATGGTTGACGCCCAAGAACGAGAAAGGAGGAGCATAGCACGTGAACTACACGATGAGGTGGGGCAAACACTGTCGGTATTGTTGTTGGGAGTTGCAAATCTTAGCAGGACGCCAGCCATCGAAGCAGATCCTGCACTCCGGGAACTGATTCAATCCATTCGTTCAATTAGCGAAAGGAGTGTGGCGGCTGTAAGGAATATGTCCTTGCTGTTGCGGCCTTCGATGCTGGACGATCTTGGCTTGGTGCCCGCCCTGCAGTGGCAAGCGCGGGAAGTGTCGCGTAATGCGGGCCTGCGCGTGAAAGTGGCGGCGGAAGGAGTCAGCGACAATCTGCCTGAAGATCACAAGACGTGTATTTATCGTATTGTTCAGGAAGCGCTGCACAATTGTTCCCGTCACGCAAATGCGCAGACCGTGCGCATTCAAGTACAGCAAACCCCAGACAGACTGGTGCTATCGATTCAAGACGATGGGCAAGGCTTCAATCCGGTCCGGGACAAAGGCCTGGGGCTATTAGGGATGGAGGAACGCGTGAAACACCTGGGCGGTTCCTTCCAGGCGACCTCGGAAGTGGGACAAGGAACGCTTCTTTCCGTCGAGTTGCCGTTAGCCGCCACTAGACCAGGTGCGTAGCGGGCCGTGGCATTAGAGATGAGAGGTACTCGATGGATTCCGAAAAAGCTATCAAACTGCGCATTGTACTGGCCGACGACCACACCATGATGCGTAGCGGGCTGCGATTGCTGCTGGAGCGAGAATCAGACTTCTCCATTGTTGGAGAGGCCGGGGACGGGCGCCAGGCAATCGAGATCGTCGAGGCTCAGTCACCCGACGTCGTCATTATGGATATCGCGATGCCTAACATGAACGGGATCGAAGCCGCCCGCCGAATAACAGATGCGCATCCGAGAACCGCTGTCGTTATTTTGAGCATGCATTCGGATGAAAGCTATGTTCTGCGCGCGTTAAATGCCGGAGCGCGCGGATACCTGCTAAAAGATTCCGCCGAGGGTGATCTTATTTCCGCCGTGCGAGCCGTGAGCGAGGGGAAAGCCTTCTTCTCGCCGGCGATCAGCAAATTGCTGGTCGATGACTACGTTCGCCAGCTTCGACAGCGGGGAGTCGAGGACAGCTATGAGCTGCTGACATCGCGCGAGCGTGAATTGCTGCAGTTGCTTGCGGAGGGAAAAACGACGAAAGGAGCTGCAACTATCCTGAGTTTAAGTCCCCACACCGTTGACACTCACCGGGCGAACCTCATGCACAAACTCAATTTAAACAGCCTTCCCGAATTGATCCTCTACGCAATGAGAAAGGGAGTAATTACTTAACCGTTCTCGTCAAGCCGTTTTTCCAAAAGGTAAAGGCAAGACCCACCGTCCGGCGAAGTTGTTCGTTCCGAAGGGGCTTAGAGAGCACGTCATAGCCACCGTAGTGAACCACTTCGTCGAATAGATACAAACCAACAACCGAACTCACTAGAATCACACAAGGGCTTGGGTCCCGAGAGACAAGTGTTTGAATTGACAGACGCCAATCTTGCTCCGGGACGTCACGGTCAATGAGAACGACAGGAAACGGCCCATGCGATAGCCGCTCGACAGCGGGTTCGATAGCACCAACGACGTTCAGAGTCCAATTGTTTGTACTTGCGAAAACACCGACCGCATCGCGATCCGTAGGATCCGGCAAGATCGCCAGCAATCTCTGCTCGGCTCGGGGGGTGCGTACCGCTTCCCTAACGGTCTTCAAAGGCCACATCGCGATTCTGCTTCGTATTTTTATGGCAGTGAGCCAGTTTGGTAATTGAGGATTGTTTCTTGCGCGTCGTAGTCGTACTGTGCGCGAGCCCGTGCGATTTCAGCGGACGTATATTGAAGTTGAGATTGGCTTAGCTCTACGATCGATGAGAGTCCGAGATTATATCGAGTTTGTGCAAGGTCGAGCGCTAATTTGGCCTGATCGAGCAACTGTTGTGTCAATCCAAGTCGTTGGTATGCGTTCGTGGCATCCAACCAGGCGACTCGCACATCGCGGGAAATCTGAAGTTGTAAATCGCGCAGGCCTTGCTCAGCAGCTGCGGATCTTTCCTCTGCCTCAAACTGCCGTGCCCTATACAGTCCACCGTTGAAGACGGGGATGCTCATATTCATGCCAATCGCGCCAAACCGCCCAGGAATTTGAGGATCACCTGCGGGAACATATCCCGCGGTTCCCGTAAGCCCTACAGCTGGACGGGAAAGCAGCCGTTCAGCGCGCGCGAACTGCTGAGACGACTGCACTTGGAGCCGTTCTTGCAATAGTTCCGGACGCTTTTGCATGGCTGTTTGTACCAGTGCAGTGGACGACTGCGGAAGCTGACCGGAAAGCGCCGGATCCGTCAGGTCGAATTGAGTATCGTCCGGCAAGCCAAGATATCGTGCCAATTCCGCTTCTGCACTCTGAACGTCGCTTTGGGCTGTCGATAGCAGTAGCTGGGCGTCCGCCAGGTTTACCTTCGCAAAACTCAGATCGAGTGACGACTTAAGTTTGTTCTGAAACAGAGCCGAAACCTGGTCGGTCACAAGCTGGCGCGTTTGGACCGTCTCACGGGCAACTGACAGCAGGGATCGCGAACGCAGCACGGCCAAATAGGCGCCGTCGGTTCGGAGAAGGACGTCAGCCTTTGTCACATTTACAGCCTGCTGCTCGGCGCTTGACCTCAGCGAGGCAGACTCGACAAGGCTGCGAGTACGCCCGAAATCCGTGATCAACTGGTTTAATGTGACGCCAGTTCCGAGACGATTGTAGACCACAGGATTGTTCAGCGCGCCGGCTGCTAGTCTGCTTCCGGCATCGGCGCCAACCGCTGTGATGTTTCCGGTGAGCGCAGGGAAGTAGGCAGAACGAAATTCGCGAGTAACATCTTCGTAGGCCCTCGCTTGGTGCTGCGATTGGCTCACTCGAGGATTGTTCTTCAGCGCCATTTCGCCTGCTTCGGCAAGCGTAAGGTGTAAGGCTCCGGCGGGCGCGGGCGCAGGCGGCGGCACCGCTGCGACGGGCGGTGAAACGGGCGATTGCGGCTGAGCCGAATTTTGATCGGCACGCAGCGGAACGGCAACAAAGGCTGCCGTGACGATCAATACCACACACAGGACGGTAGAAGCCAACTTCACTGATGAGCCTCCACCGGGACCGTCGAATGGAAGGTTTTGTTCCGGTATACCAGATAAAAACCGGCTGGCACCAGGAAAACCGTTAGCACTACGGAAAGCGTGAGACCGCCCAGGAGCGCCCGCGCAAGTGGAGCATAAGCTTCGCTGCCTTCGCCCAATTTCAAAGCCATGGGGAGAAGCCCGATAATCGTTGCAAGAGATGTCATCAGCACGGGCCTTAATCGGACGCGGCACGCCACGGCGATAGCCTCTCCCACGTCCTTGCCTTCCTTGATAAGCTGATGCGCGAATTCCACCATCAAGATGCTATTCGATAAGGCGATACCGGCGAGCATCACGATGCCCATCAGTGACATGACGTTCAACGTAGTGCCGGTCAGCCAAAGCGTCAGAAGCACACCCGAGATGCCGGGCGGCAGTGCCAGCAGGATAATGACAGGATCGACGAAAGAACGGAACTGCGCTACGAGAATAAGGTACAGGAGCACTATTG
>JALYVD010000368.1 GCA_030853405.1 Acidobacteriota bacterium
GTGGGCTTCGTCGTTCAATATCAGGATATTCTTCTTCGTCCCGAATCCACGGCACGCGCGGCGGACCATTTCGTCGGGCGTTTCCGTGAATGGTGACGTCCTCGAAGGCGATCCGCCTTGGGCGAGAATCTTCTTGGTCAGCTTTCCGACTGTGACTTTCTCTGCCAGGCGGAACTGATGGTAGTTCGTGACGATAATCTTCGCACGTGCGATTAGCTCGCGCTGCTGCTCAGGCACGAGGCTGAGCTTGCGATAGATGCTTTCAGGATCGCCTGGCAGCAGGACTCGGAGACGATCCTTAGTCGTGATCCCCGGCGAGACTATTAGAAACGCGTCCGTGAAGCGCCCATCGTGGGAGTTCGCGAGACGATTGAGACACTGCCAGGCGATGATCATCCCCATCACGGCCGTTTTGCCGGCACCAGTCGCCATCTTGAAGGCAATCCGGTAGAGCAACGGATTGTTCCCGTCATTCGCTCGACGGAGTTCGCGGAGGATGGGTCCTCCGTCCTGTCGGTCAGCCACTTCGGTAAGCCAGATCGCGGTTTCGAGGGCCTCGAATTGGCAGAAATAGAGTCGGCGATCACGATCCTGGTTGGACCAGTATTGAAGGAGTTGCCGGGTAGTAGCAGTCACGCCCGCATAGTTCGACAGGCGCCAGCGAGCCACGGCACGGCGGATGTCGTTAATGAATTTGTTTTCCTCGATGCGATCAGCGGTCCACTCTGTTTCGAGTTCGAGTTGCTTTCCCTTCTTTTTGGGCTTTGGGATGGGTACGAAGTAGCTGGAGATGCGGCGTGCGTCTACGACACGGTCGGTGATTCCGTCTTCGTCGAAATAGAAATGACGTGCCGGCTCGTCGTACGGCGAGTTCAATACTGGATTCTCAATAATGGCTTTCGGCATTTGGAGGAACTAATGTAAATTGCATTGTCTTCAAATGAGCTATGTCCCTGCAAGCGCTCGAAGGCAAAACTCCGTCCCGAGCGTCTGGCGCACCGAGCACGGCTCAGGAGTTCCATCTACGGAGAAGGAACCACCCATTTTCGCAATCGAACAGACGCGCGGGTTGTTGCAGCCAGGACGCTTTGCGTGCGATGGATTTCCAGCGTTCAAGGTCTTCCAGGTTGGCCCCTAGCCTACTGTTCCAAAATTTTGGAGATCTGCTCGGGAGTGGGAAGATCGTTGCGGAGGTCGTTTGGAACTGACGTGAAGATCCTGTAGGTCGCGACGCCGATCGGCTTCGAGGATTCTTTTAAGGCATATTCAACGATTGTGCGATTCTTCGACTTGCAGATGAGAATCCCAATCGAAGGGTTCTCACCTGCCATACGACATCTATCGTCGAGCAACGCGAGATAAAACTGCATTTTGCCAATGTGCTCGGGCTGGAATTCACCGATTTTGAGCTCCACTGCAACGAGGCAGCGAAGGCGTCGGTGGAATAGAAGCAGGTCAATGAAATATTCCTTACCTCCGACTTCCTGGCGGTATTGGCTTCCGATGAATGAGAACATTCCGCCCATCTCTAGGAGAAAGGGCTCGACCTTGGCCAGGATCGCGTGCTCAAGCTGGCGTTCGCTGTGTTCGTCGGCCAGTTCCAAAAAATCGAACGTGTACTCGTCCTTCACCGCCAGCTTGACGTGCTGCCGTATCGACTCTGGCAATGTCGTATCGAAACTGGTTTGATTCAGGCGCGTTTTCTCATAGGTTCGATTCTCGATTTGGTGGATCAGCACGTTCTTGGTCCATCCGAACTGCTGCGTCCGCCGGAGGTAAAACTCGCGCTCCTCGTCTTCGCTACACTGCTCCAGAATCACGAGATTCTTCGTCCAGCTAATTTCTCTCACCAATGGTGATAAATTTTCGTTGGCTCGATACGTATCGTAGAAGTGGCGCATTTTGTATAAGTTGGGTGCCGAGAACCCGGCGACACCTGGGAATTCGAGTTGGAGGTCCTTCGCCAGGTTCTGAACCACGCTCCGCCCCCATGTCTCTCCAGACTGGCGGTCGACAATGAGCCGCCCAATATCCCAGTAAAGATTGATGAGTTCCCGGTTCACCGCGCGGAGCGCCGCGTACTGGGCAGACCGAATTCTTTCTTTGATCTCGCGCAATAGCGAGAGATATGAATCCCGAGGAGGTCCGACCTCAGCCATCACGATGTGTGTCCTTTTGGTTCCGCATCCTACCGTCCCCGGCCGATCCCTTCTTCGAGTGTCGCGAGGCCGTGTTGCATTTTGACGGTGATCCGCTCTCCGACTTGGACTCTGCCCGCTGCGCCATTTAGCTGAACCACGACAAAACTGTTCGCGGCGGTAGCAATCGCGACATGCGTGTCCATTCGCGCGACAGCGCGGCCAGTGACCGGGCCGCTCTCCGGCGGCTTCCGCTCTGTGACAGCCATATCTTTGATTGCGCCGCCCGCTTCGCGCATGTACGATGTTGCGGCTTCGTTGATCTGAAGCGGCTCTCGCTCAGCGGCAGCCTCTGGATCAGATTCGATCGCCTGCTGGTCACCCTTGTCGAGATCCAGCGCACGCTCCAACTCCGCCTGCCTGGCCAGCAGTTGCTGAAGTCTTGCTTCGTGTTCGAATGGGCGGCCGCTCTGCGCCTGGTAATCGGCCAGTTCCTTCTCCAACGTGGACACACGGGTTTGCTGATCGTTCGCCAGCTTATCCAGACTCCGAAGTGTATGTTCGATGCTCTGCACAGTACCAACCGGACTCGAACCGCTGAACGTTGCGGAGTACATTGCTTGGCCACGAACGAAGATTTCTGGCAGACGTTCGTCCTGCTCCACCAAACCGAGCGCCGCACCTCTGCCTCTGCTGAGAATCTCGAAGCCCCGAAAAGAAGCGCGGGGCTGGAGTGAGTGATCGTCACGCCAGGAGAGAACTGCGACGGCAAACGCGTTAGCCGCGTCCTCGCGGGAACCCTTGCCTGTGAAAACTCTGTTTCCCACTTTCATTGAAAACTGCCCGCTCTCATTTACATCTCGCGTGGCTACATCGGCCTCGATCTTAGCCGCGCACTCCTTCGCTTCTCCGATCTGGCGAGGAAGATCGCGGACCTCCCATTTAATCCGGCGCTGCTGATTCGCGTGAACGGAACGCAATTGGTCGAGCTTTCGAATCTCCGTGTCCACCTTGATTTTCTCAACAACTGCTGGGTTCCCGGACGCTATTGCTTTGATCTCGGCATACGTGAGCGCACTGCTATCCAAGTCTTCAGCAGAACGTACGGAAGTCTCTCCGCGCATCACCTGATGGATGAACCGCGCCTTGGTTTCAAGCGTCTGCCACATGTAGCCATCAAACGAACCCTCAGTCACATAGCGGTAAATCTGCACTTCCCGATTCTCGTTACCCTGCCGGAGGATTCGCCCTTCGCGCTGCTCGATGTCTCGCGGGCGCCATGGCGCGTCCAGGTGGTGAAGTGCTACAAGACGGCGCTGAACATTTGTGCCAGCCCCCATCTTCTCGGTCGACCCTAGCAGCACTCGCACGCGGCCGGCGTTGACAGACTCAAAAAGCGCCTTCTTAGCTGAATCGGTTTGCGCATCATGAATAAATGCAATCTCAGTGTCAGGAACACCCGCCGTCATTAGCTTCGAGCGCACATCATCGTATATGTTGAAGCGGTCCGGGTTCGGAGTAGAGAGATCACTGAAAACCAGTTGCGTGGAGCGCGACGCTTTTGTTTCCCCCCAGATTTTTGCAATGCGCTCCACCGCCCGATTCACCTTTGAGAGCGGCGACGGTCCCGCATCCGGGAGAACCAGTCGGAGGTCGAGCGCTGCCTTTCTTCCCTCGCCGGTGATCTTCAGCATGTTATCTACTGCCGGGTCAACCCGCGATGTTTTTAATTTCTCAGCTCGCTCCGTCAGCGTGCGGATAAAGGCCTTCAACTCGGGAGAAGCAGGCGCAGCCTCAATGGCCGGGCGGCCGTGTTGGAGTTCCGGTCGCGGCAGATTGAGCATATCCGCCGTTTGCACGTCGGCAACGCAACGAAACACCTGTAGCAGTTCGGGAAGGTTGATGAACTTAGCGAACCTCGTGTTCATCCGGTACCCCGCGCCGTCTGGCGAAAGTTCGAATGAAGTAACGGCTTCGGCGAAATTAGCCGCCCAGGAATCGAAATGATTTACCTTTCTCTCTTCCAGCATCTGCGGCGCAAGGTACCGAATCATCGTATACATCTCGGCAAGGCTGTTCGAGATCGGTGTGCCGGTGGCGAAGACCGCCCCCCTCCCGCCCTGCTCCTCCTGCAGGTATCGGATCTTGAGAAACATGTCGAACGATCGATTGCTGTCCGAGTTTGGCAGCCCGGCGATCCGGGTCATCTTGCTTGTATACGCCAGATTCTTATATAGGTCGGCTTCGTCAACGAATAGTTGGTCGACACCAAGCTGTTCGAAAGTGAGGGTTCGATCTTTTGAATCTCTATCCGCACGCTTCTTAAGTCGGACGATCAGCCGCTTCTTTGCTTTTTCCAGCTCTTTTACCACGGGGCGGTTGTCGTCTTTCGAGGAATTTGCAGTTTCGAGCTCGCTGTCTAACTCCGCCACCTGCTTCTCGACAAAGCGGTTGAAGTACGCGTCTGAAACGGGCAGGAACTCGAAGGATCGATGTGAAACAATCACAGCGTCGTAGTTACCGGTCGCGATTCGGGCCATAGCTTCCTGGCGCTTTCCCGTTGAGAACTGGTCCTTGCCTGCGATAAATAGGTTGGCTTGCGGGTATAGCTTTAGAAATTCCGCGCCCCATTGCGCGACCAGATGATTAGGGACGACGAACATCGGCTTTTTCGCCAGGCCCAAGCGCCGAAGCTCCATCGCTGCCGCGGTCATGGTCCACGTCTTGCCCGCCCCCACTACATGGGCGAGGAGCGGACTGCCCCCTTCGAGTATTCGCCAGACCGCGTTTTTCTGATGCGGAGCCAAGTCGCCATCGCGAAGCGAGGTGCGGTTCATCCCCGGTAGCGAGAGATGCGATCCATTGAAGTCCCGCAAGCGAATATTGTTGAACTGGTGGTTGTAGTCGCGGGCTAAGCGCGTTGCCCGATCTTTGTCCTCCCACACCCAATCGCGAAACCTGTCTTTAAGCTGCTGCTGCTTCTCGCGAGCGGCAATCGTTTCCGGTTGATTGACGACGCAATTGCCGTCAGCATCTTCGTCGTATGCGGTCGGCGTGCGTCCGTTTAAGGCCTGCTCGACCAGCTCCGATGCCCGGAACCGCCGCGTTCCGTGAACCGTCGTGTTGTTGACGATGTACTTGGCGCTTGGTTCCGTCTCAACCGTCCATGTTGCAATGCTTTCGGCAAATCCAACTTTCACGCTGTCGCGCGAAACTTCTAACAGTTGGACAAGAAAGCTCCTGACGTCCGACGTTGGAATCCAGGGTGAACCCAGTCGCGCTTCTATATCGGTCGGCTCCAGATCAGGCGGCTGAACAGAGCGCAGCGCCTCGGCGCTACGCCGAAATCGGGAATCAAGCTGCCCCGCCGCCTCCGCGAGACCCAGCTTCTCTCGCACATTCCCGCTAAGATATCGGTCAGCGGTTTCCCATCGCCCTCCGTCGGGGTTTTGGTATACCAGACTTCCGAGTTCAGCCTGCATTTCGGAAGGTGAGCGCCCGGTCAGCTGCTCCATTCGGTCCCAGTCGATCTGACCGGTTTCGTTGAGGGAAACGAGCAACGCCTCCGACGACGTTTCCGTTCGCTCTACGGGCGTGTACTGTTCAAGCGTCCGGCGGAAGAAAATCGCCGTCTTGGCGGCTCTTCCTGTTTCCATGTCATAGTCTTCGAGCGACAACAGCAGCGGTTGGTCTGGATCGTCGGAGAGGCCGCGAAGGTTGTCCTTCGCGCTGAGCGGTCCGTAGCGAGACACAAACACGTCGTAGCGGCTGTTCAGTTCCTTGCGGGCGCTCACAATTGCGCTGTCATCCGCATTCCCGGAAAGCTGCGTCCGGAATACTTCGCGCGCCGCGTCGCGCACTTGCAGCATTCCTGCGATACGAGCTGACAGCGACACCGAAACATCAATCGGCTCGAGCTGATTGCCGCGGCGCACGTAAATGCGGCCGCTGCGTTCCACCATCCCGCCGTCCTTTACGTCGTCGAGTTGCGCCGCTTCGCGTCCGTCAATCGCCGAGAGTGCGGGCTTGCGCTTTTCGCTTTCTACGTACACACCCTCTGGTAGACGGGAGATTGCAGTCATCAAAGCCTGTGGATCGAACGAACCGGCAAGGTAGGGAGTGGGTGTTGCGTACTGACCGCGCTCGACCGCCATGCGGCCCAACATCATTTCAGGCGCCCGAGCGAAGTACTCGTTGATTTGTATCGAGCCGTCGTTTGTTTGGAATTCGCGCAGGTTTAGCCAAGGCTCATCACGTTCGCTTCGGCGCTCGGAACGCTTTTGAAGGAAGAGGATATCGGTCGTCACATCCGTTCCCGCATTCACGCGAAAAGTCGTACTCGGCAACCGAATGGCTCCCAGAAGAACAGCTTGGTCGGAAAGGTGTCGCCGGATCGAGGAGTCCTGCTTGTCTAGTGAGAAGCGGCTCGTGATCAGTGCGACAATACCGCCAGGGCGAACCAGATCGATCGTTTTTGCGAGAAAATAATCGTGAATCGCCTTCGTCAGATGGGGAGTCCGCCGATACCCAGCATCCGCCACTGGATAATTTCCGAACGGAATGTTTCCAACGGCGGCATCGAAGAAATTCTGACGAAACGCGCTTTCCTCAAACGGTTTCGCCCGAACATTCGAGTCGGGATAGAGTTTGCTGGCGATCCGCGCGCTGATCGAATCCAGCTCGATGCCGGTTCTTCTGGTGCCGGGAGACATGCTTTCTGGCATCAATCCAAAGAAGTGGCCGATCCCCATTGATGGTTCGAGAACATGCATGCCTGGCCTTACGCCAAGGTGCTCCATGGCGGACCAAACACCGCGGATGACGTCTGGAGAGGTGTAGTGGGCATTCGGCGTTGATGCGCGCGCGGAGGCATATTCCTCTGGAGTTAGAAGCTCGCGCAACTGATTGCTGGCGCTCTTCAATTCGCTCGCGGGAAACTGTTGGAAGACACCGGGGAAAGCACCCCAGCCCGAGTACCTGACCAGGATGGCTTTTTCCTCGTCAGTAGCCTCGCGCTGCTCGGACTCGATCGTTTTCAGCTCCGCAATCGCAGCAAGATTCGCCGAGACTTTTTCTCGGGCACTACCAACGCCAACGCCGTGCCGATCAGTTATTCGGAAGTCGCGGGAGAGTGTGTGGACGGGCTGAGCGTCGCCGGATCGAATGAGAGTTGGGGCTGATCCTCCTCGTCCGGCAGGAACGCCCACTCCCTCGTCGCGATCTCCCACGCCATTTGGTAGTCCATCTTTTTCGCTACCGCTAATTCGTGAAGCAGGTCGGTCGTCAGTTCCTGGGCTGCGATTACCGCCTGCTGCAGACGATTCTCCTCGGTCAAGGCCTGCACCATCTTCGGACGATGGAGTTTCCAGTGGTCGAGGATCTTGAATCCCAGAGGCGTCATTTCGTTTGGTTGGGACATTGGATGGCTCCGGTTTTACGTTATCAATTTCAATAGCATCTAAAGCATCGGCGAACAGGCTGAGCTGTTCGATATTAGAAGTTTGTCGCCGAGACATAAGGAATCGAGTTCAAGCGAGCCCATGCACGAACGGCTGCCATTTGCGCGTTCGGGATCGTTGTGCCGCCTGCCCAGTAATCGTTCGCGACGGCGACGAGCACTGTGGGACGGGAAAGCATAGATGTAAGGACTGGCCAGATAAGCAACTGCTCATAGCAAATGAGGACGGCTGCGCGCTCGCCAGCTACTGAGAGAACTCCGGAGCCGGCAAAGCGAAGCGGCACGCCGTGATTGTTGAGGGGTTTCCACATTCCAAAAGGCACAGGCACCTGCTGCTCGAACACCCCCGTATCGGTACCGCGAACGATGAGGACATTCCTAAAGCTGGCAGGAGGAAGGGGCGCGATCACGGTCGGAGACACTGAACTCCTGGCTTGAAGAATCGCAACACTCGCCGCGAAATCCGCAGGGGCGAACTGGCCTGCTGAACTCGGAGTCTCGATTTTCGAGCCGACGATGATGGTCTTCCCTGCTTTGCATAGCTCCGTAAGCGACCCTGACCAAAAGGAGTCGGTAGCAACGCCCCAGTTCGATACCACAGCTTCCGGGAAGACGACAACCCGCGCCGCTGACGATAGAGCTTGCTGCTGGATGGCTTCGACGGCGTTCAGTTCGGTCAGTGCGCCCGTTCGTTCGTGAGAGATTCCACCGAAATGTGTGTTGATCCCTGCCCATGGGACCTGCATGGCCGCTCCGCCGTAGAGGATATTCGCGACTGCTGCAACTGAAGCTATGACCGGTAGGCCGATTCGCGGCGACGAGGCCATGCTTCCGATGGCGACCATCACGGCAAGCAGGCCGATCCATGAGGTGCCTGGAAAGAGGTAACCGGCTGCGCTCATAGGCGACGCCCAGCCGATCAATCCAAGAGGGGGCATAACGCTTAAGAGCACACCCAGCGGAGCTCGCCAAACGAGTTGCTCGCGGCGATTAGTCCAAAGCGCGAGGCAGGGTAAAGACAAAAGGAGAACCGCCGCCAACCACAACAAGATTCCGTCGCACATTCCAGCTTCAGGTCCAAAAAAATTGCGGACTGCGAAAATGATGGGCCAGGACGCTCCGCCGTAATACCAAGCAGCGGCGGCATATGCCTCGCGTCGGCTGTTCGCGTTCAACGCAACCGCAGGGAAAGCGATTGACGCAATGATTCCGATGGGCTCCCCGGCCGAGAACGCCAACCCGGTTGCACCGCAGAACGCGAAGCGAGCAGTGCATCGCCAATTCATTTCCCACCAGTCACAAGAGGTCGAAGGTGGTCGCGTATCGCCAAACTCATTATTGGCCCGAAGTAACGGCTATCGAAGCTTCGCGGGTGGTAGGAAGAAGCCACCCAGACCGTTCCATCCGAGACTGTATAACTACCGAATGGCCACGCATTCAAGGGACGCCCCTTGGTGTCGGTCGGGACGGCAGCGGTGTTTGAAACGTCGCGGCCGTTGACTCGTAATCCATGCCGAGACACTTCGACCACGTCTCCCGCTTCTGCAATCACCGGCTTCAGTAGAGGCGCGGCGCCGTCAAGGCAGTTTCCGGCATCCCGATATCCGCGAGTGATTGCCAATCGCGCATACGGTTCAGGAGGACAGAATTCAACTAGGCGTGAGTTCTTGTCCGCCGTGGTGACATACAGCCCGACGGGAAGCGATGGCGACGTATTGAATCTGAGACCGAGACTTCCTGATATCTGGAAGAGACCGAACAGCATTAGGAGGCAGAACGCGCTGATTCTCCGTGCAGCTTTGAACCGGCTCGTCTTTGGTTCAGCGAACAGGCCAAGGGTCACCCTGATCCTCCGTGCCCGCCGAATCGATTTTCTCGACTTCCTCACGCTCCTGAACCTGGCTAGCCGGTGCCGGAGCGGTGCCGTTCTGTCCGCGGGAATCGGTGATGAGATGACAACTGCGCACGATGATCTCGTGAACGGTCCTTTTCACTCCATCGCTCTTCGGCGCGAAGTGGCGCTGTTCCACGCTTCCTTCGACAAAGAGGTTGTCTCCCTTGTCATACCCGGCAGCCAGCACAGACATGTCGCCATAGAACGAGAGGCTATGCCAGTTCGTATGCTTTTGCAGCTTGCCCTCGGCGTCCTTGTAGGAGTAGCTCTCGCCCAATCTCGCGTTTGCTACAGGGGTTCCCGAAGGCAAATAGCGGGTGCAGGGTTTGGCGGCCAGGTAGCCCGCCACTTCAATACGGTTTTTCTGCATGTTGTTCGTGCTCCTCGCTCATGAACTGAAGTTCTTCCAGAAAGCCCTCGGCGGCTTCGGAGTTCAAATCGGAATTCGGGTGTTCAATCTCGGGCTTGCTGATGACGTGGCGTGTCCGGCTTTGCCGCCTTCTGCGGTTCCGCTTGGCCGTCTTCAAGGGTCAGTAACTCCGTCGGAGGCGGCAGCGCAGCCCTCGCGCTTAAAGCCGGATCAAGGAAGTAGAGCATCTGCGTTCCGAGAATCGGATAGTGTCCGCTGACGAAGATCAGCATCTGACCCGGCGCAACGATTTGCTCCGATTCTCCACCACCCTTCTTTTGCGATGGCTTGAGCCGCAATACTTCATCAGGGGTCATCAACGGACGTTCAATGTGATCGACGCTGGCATTCACGTGAGCCATCACAGGCGCGAAGCGGGAACCGCTGTAGTTGTAGCTCGCCTTAGCCACCGTGGTTGTGCCGGTCATCTTGGAAAGCAAATCTGCGGTCTCAAACTGGTTCGGTGCGAAGGCGATGCGAACGTGGCAATTGGAAACAATGCTCTCGTTGTTCCCGTATGCATCTACGATTTGCCGGATGTCCTGTGTGATCAGATATGCCTTCAACCCGTACCCGCCATGTAGGAGAGCGCGTCCGCAAAAATCTCCATCCGGTTCAGCGATGGGAACTCGTCGATCAGGAGCAATAGACGATGCTTGTTGCTCGTTTGCTTGGCTCCTTCGAAGAGCATCCGCTCCGTCAAGCGATTGACCGTCATTGTGAACATCAAGCGAATCAGCGGGCGCAATCGGATCTTGTCTGAAGGCGGAACAACCAGATACAGCGACACCGGCAGTTCATGATTCACCAGGTCGTCGATGCTGAAGTCTGGCGGAGGTGTTCCGCGCTACCAGCGGATCGCTATACAGCGTTAGCGCGGTCTTCGCGGTCGAGAGAACTCCGCCGAAGTCGCGGTCCTCCTTGTCCAGCATTTCCTGAACTTTCTCCCGAACCACGGGATGCGTCGAAGTCCTCTCCCCGGTTGGCATGTGCCAGCCATGCGGGTGTCCGGGGTCATGGTCGAAATTCAGCAGTTCGCTTAACGTATCCCGGAAGCTGCTTCCAGGCCGCGTGAAGACATGCGAGAGATCGGCAAGGCAGGCAACGCGTTTTTCAAGAGCGGCTTCATAGCAAACATGCAGGATCATTCCGGTCGTGATCGAGGCCGCTGCATCCTGCCAATACCGCTCCTGCGGACTGTCTTCGCCGGTCCGAACGATCATGTTTGCGATGTTTTGCGCATCGCTCACATCGCGAGGAGTGAACAACCGGACCTCATCGAGAGGATTGAACCGCGATGAGTTGCCATCCTCTACCGGAGAAAACTTGAAGCACAAGTGGCCTTGTTGTTTGCGAAAACCCGCCGTCTTGGCCCAGTTTTCGCCCTTGATGTCATAGACCACGGCACTTTGTTCCCATGCGAGCAACGTGGGGATGACGAGCCCCACTCCCTTTCCGCTACGTGTTGGGGCGAAGGCAAGAATGTGCTCGGGTCCGTTGTGGCGAAGGTAGTTCAACCGATGACTGCCTTCGCGGCACCAACCGCCAACATAGACGCCGCGGTTCACGCTGAGAAGACCGGTCTCGCGAACGTCCTGTTCGCTCGCCCAGCGTGCCGACCCGTGCAGGTCTTCAGCGTTCTCCATCAGCTTGCGCGCTCGACGGTTCGCCATGACGAAGAAGGCCGCCATGCAAAGCATGCTCCCGACGAACACGATCATCTCGCCTTCGAAGAAGGGTTTACGAATCTGAAGATCTCGTGACATGGAATGGTGCCAACCCCAAATGACCCATCCGAATGGCCGGTAGATGCCGCCGCGAGCAGTGCGGAAAATCGGCGCTCCGAGTGCCGGCTGATATTGGAATCGGGCGGCAATGTACTGGGTCGCAACAAAGTTGACAACGAGGAGAAGAATCAACCCGGAACCCGTCGCACGCCAGTTATAGCCGCCCAGATATCCCGGCGCGCGAGGGGTCCGATAAAGGTTTGGTTGTTTCGCTGGCATCACGGCACCGAGCTATCGTGCGCGTTCTTGCGATCTGGAACGTTCGCGGTATTCGCGAACCGCGCCTCTGAACTCGGAATAGTTGATGCTTACGTTCTCGCCAATGTGGGGCTGCCGGTCGAGTAGATCTCTCGGGTGGGCGACACTGAAGCGGCTGGATTGCCGCTGGATGATGAACTGCTCGGTCTCGCCAATCACCGGCCCGCGATAGGCGCCGCTTTCCGTCTGGGCGTTCAGGGCCTTCGCTTTGGGTCCCAGAGCTTCTGCCGTAATGGACTGCGCGTCGGCAAGGGAACTATTGGTTCGGGATGTCGCAACTACCGGCGTCGCCACGGTTGACCTGCGCTCAGTACCGGATTCCTTTACTTGCGTGTTGACCGTGCCGCTGCCAGGCTCCATTCGCGCAACCTGTTCACTTGTTTCTCGGACTTGGGCCGCCGGTTCCAAACCGTCGCCAGATGTCTCCGGTACAGAATCATCAAGGCGTTCGCGGTCTCGGTGAACATCCTCGGTTGTTTGTTCCAGAACCGGGACCGTAACCGCAGACCCGCCGCCCACCAGTTCTTCGTCAGCCAAGGAGCGATCTCGTTCCAGCGTCAACAAGAAATCCGTCGCCGCAGAAGCGTCGTGCGCGGCGCGGAAGATTTCGTTCTTGTCCTGCTTCAGTGCCTTGATCCATGAACCGACATACGCCCCGTGATGTTCGGGATTGTGGGGAATGCCTCGCTCCGCAGCAAGGAAGACGCTGGCGAGTTCCGCGCGCAGTTCTTCCTTCGCGTAATTCTGGTCACCGAATCGATAGGATTCGTTGAGAGTCGGCCGGTTCAGCCGCGATGGATGACCACTCCAATGGGCGAGCTCATGAAGCGCTGCGCCATAATAGCCGCCGGGCTCCTTGAACGCGTCTTTGGGCGGCAGGTGGATACTGTCCTGAGCGCGATTGTAGAACGCCCGATCCGGTTGGTCGTGGGTAATCTTTGCGCCGGAGTTCTTAAGAATCTGCTCACCCGCCTGAATTGCCTCGAAGCCCGAACGGGGTGCCGGTGCGAAGGGCGGGATGTTATCAATTTGCTTGGCGTTGAAAACGGTATAGACCCGGTGGACGAATCGTGATCCATTACCGGTTCCGCCGCCCGCATCCCTGTTGTCTTTCGAATCGCCACTAGGGGTGGACTCCTCCTTGGCGGCTTTCACTTCCCAGAATTCAACCTGCGTTCCCTTCTCGCCTTTGCGGACCTGCCAGCCTTGATCGGCCGCCTGTTTGTAGGTCATCCATCGCGGGTCTTCGTGATTGTTGCGAAGGCCAGCAGCCATTAGGTGAATCGCGTTGCCGCCGCGGTAAGCACGGTCGGACGTCGGGTTGAAGGGAATCCCGAGCGAACTGGCTCCGGGCTCCCATGGTTTCTGCCAAGGCGCGACGCTCTTTTCGAGCATCTGGACGATACTGTCCGTGACCTCTTGCCTGAAATCTCGCTGAGGTTTCTCTGGAAACGGCCGGGACGGTGCGGAGGTTGGAATAGCCATTTACGTCTACCGCTCCGTCCCTTCCAGTTCGGGGTCATCTCGGGCGAAATCCGGGTCGGGGATTTCACTTTCAAAGCCGGAGTCGGATAGAGCCTCGCCGCCCAGGGCATCCAGTGCTCGATAAGAGTCTGTAAGAAAGTCTTTCTGTTCCTTCATGTTGCCTCCCATAAAAGGATGGTCACGGTTTCTCGTGGCACAACACGAAGGGAACCTGACTGCCGTTTTCCGAACATTAAAATCGGCGCGAAACGGATCTGTTACCAAAATCTTAGAAGATCGTCTACCCAAGCAGGGTGGATTTTGGGTAGAATGTCTTCTAACGGTATGCCAAAAGAACCTTCCGGGCGAATCGAGCTTTTGCAGGGCACTCTGGACATGCTGATTTTGCGGACGCTTCTTTTCGGTTCCGCACATGGGCATCAGATCGCGAAGCACATTCAACGCACTACTGACGACTTGCTGCAGATCGAGCACGGATCGCTGTATCCCGCGCTGCACCGGCTTGAACGGAAAGGTTGGCTGGCAGCGAGGTGGGAACCTGCCGGGAAAGAGCTGAAGCGCGAATTCAAATACTACCGGCTCACACCGGCCGGAAGGAAGCAACTTGCCGCCGAAGAGTCCAAATGGAAACAAATGGCTGGCGCGATCGCTCAGGTTATGTGGCCAGCAGAGGAAGGGTGAGATGCGTTGGTGGCGAAGAAAGCATCGCGAGCGAGATCTGGAGCGCGAACTTCGTTCGGATCTGGATTTGGAAACCGCTGAGCAGCAGGAGAACGGCCTCTCCGCCGAAGAAGCCCGCTATGCGGCTCAGCGCGCTTTTGGAAACACAACTCTGATGAAAGAAAGGGTGCGCGAAATGCGGGGATGGAATTCTTTGGAACGCTTCTGGCAAGACGTTCGCTATTCGCTGCGAACTTTGTGCAGGGCTCCAGTATTCACGGTTACGGCCTTGTTATCGCTCGGACTTGGCATCGGAGCGAACACGGCTATTTTCACCCTGCTGTATACGGTGCTACTGAAGCCGCTGCCGGTACCGAATCCTGAAGCATTGGTCGTCTTAGGGATCCGGGATTCTAGAAACGCACAGCAGGCGCAAACTCGCTTTTCCTACCCCGTTCTCGAGGCGCTGCGCAGCAGAAATCAAGTGTTTGCAGGGCCGTTCACTTACGTCTCCGATCTTCTCAAGCTCGGTACAAACGGGGACCCGGAGCCTGTACGAGTTGCGTTGGTTTCAGGTAATTATTTCCCGGCGCTCGAGGTCGCTACTGAGCGAGGGCGGACATTTTCGGCAGCAGACGATCTCAAAGGCGACCCTCATCCGGTCGTTGTTCTCAGTCATCGCCTGTGGCAGCAACGATTCGGCGGTAATCCTGATTCGATCGGGCGAGTGATCCGGCTCAATGGATATCCGGTCACAATTATTGGCATTATGGGCGCCGATTTCTTCGGCACGCAAGTTGGAGTCGCGCCGGATGTCTGGATTCCCATTCGGCTCATGGATCGTCTATCTCTGCCCGGCATGATGCTGGACAACCGTGAGGCGACCTGGATGCCCGCTATGGCGCGTTTAAAACCAGGCGTGAGCCGTGAACGTGCGGAGGCCGCGGCAGATGTGCTGACTCATCAGATTATTGCGGAAATGTACGGTAAGTATGCATCCAGCGACCACGTGCATCTGGTCTTGTTGCCAGGAAGCCAAGGGCTTTCCAAATTGCAGCAACAGTTTTCTAAACCATTACTGGCGCTGATGATACTGGTTGCGCTAGTGCTGCTGATCGCCTGCGCCAATGTTGCGAACCTTCTGCTTGCACGGGCGATAACGCGACAAAGGGAAATCGCATTGCGACTCGCGATCGGAGCGAGTCGCAGCCGTATCGTTCGCCAACTTCTGACGGAGAGTACAGTCGTAGCGTTCGCCGGGGGGATCCTGGGGATTTTTGTGGCTTTCGGAAGCACCAGACTCCTTGTACAAATCCTTCCTGCCACTCGAAGCCTAGCGCCGCAGATCGATTGGCGTGTGCTGGCGTTCTGTTTCGCCACCTCAATTATTGCGGGAATTCTCTTCGGATTAGCGCCCGCATTGAAAACCACCAGCCCTGATCTCACCTCCGCGATCAAGAACGATGCCGCTGAATCAAACCGCTCCCCGTGGCTGGGAGTTCGTGCTGCCTTACTTATCGGCCAGGTTGCTCTTGCGGTCCTTCTGCTGGTAGGGGCCAGCTTGTTTGTGGGTACCTTGCGTAACCTCGGCTCGGCAGATCCTGGATTCCGCAGTGATAGTGTCTTGCAGCTTTCCCTCAACCCGAGTCAGATAGGCTACACCTCAGGTCAAATACGGAGTTTCTATGATCGATTCCTGCAGCAAGTGCGTGCAGTGCCTGGCGTACATGCCGCGAGCTTAATCGATTCCGGTTTGATGAGCGGCGGCAATCAGACAGAAGATCTCTATCCGCGTGGCTACCAGCCGCGTCCAAACGAGGATGTATTCTCGGAATTCAACGCCGTCGGTCCCGGGTTCTTTAAGACCCTCGGCATTGCCCGTCTCCAAGGCCGCGATTTCGATGCTCGGGACAATGCCGCAGCGCCAATGGTCGCCATCGTCAACGAACCCTATGCGCATCACTTTTTCGGATTGCGAAATCCAATCGGACAGCAAATTGGCATAGGCGGCAAGCCCGAAGTGGAGATCATCGGGGTCGTTCGGGCAACCAAATATCGGAGCATGCGCGATGAAGCGCCGCGAATCGTTTATCTGCCGTTCGCACAAGCCGGATTTGGGCAGGCGACCTTATACGTACAAGCTGGGATAGCTCCGCTGAGCTTAGTCGCATCCATCCCAAGAATCGTTAGCGGCCTCGACAAGGATGCGGCGATGTATGGCGTTAAGACACTGACTGCGCAAGTCGACGAATCAATGGCCCAGGAGAGACTGACGGCATGGCTCGCCGGTTTCTTTGGGATTTTTGCGGTGGCGCTCGCGGCGATAGGCCTCTTTGGAGTGATCAGCTATAACGTGTCCAGGCGTACGCGCGAGATAGGTGTCCGAATGGCTCTCGGCGCTCAACGAATCGAGATCTTCGGTTCCGTGTTGCGCGAAACCTTATCACTCACACTATTAGGCATTGCCCTTGGCATCCTTGCAGCACTCGCGGTCACGCGCTTTGTCGCTGTTTTGCTCTACGGGCTCACGCCCCAAGATCCACTGGTACTTGTAATCTCGGCGGCAATTATGTTGGCGATAGCCGCCATTGCAGGTTATCTTCCTGCGAATCGCGCAACGAAAATCGATCCAATGGTCGCCCTGAGATATGAGTAGGCGGCTGTTATTTTGGCTCCGAAAATAACGTACCGAGATCTGGCGCCTTGAATCTGAGATTTTGGGATTGAGTCCACTCGACCGGCTCGGGAC
>JALYVD010000417.1 GCA_030853405.1 Acidobacteriota bacterium
GAACCGAGCAGGGTGTCCAGCAACAGGTACAAGACGCCAAAACGCGCCTGCGTTTGCGAAACATCAAATTCGCCGCTGACCCTTGGTGGATGGAAGATCTTGCGCTTACCGGAAGGCTGCTGCGCGCCGCCCGGAAAGCGCTTGGCGAAGAAGGCAGTCTGATTGTGGACGCGGCGCTCGCCTATCGAACGGCTGAGGAAGGATTAAAGTTGCTGCCCGTCCTGCGCGATGTCAACGTACTTTTTCTTGAAGCCCCCTTGCCACTCGACGACATCGAAGGACATGCGCGCCTGGCTCGTGAAGGAGTCCCTTTGGGGGTGGGTGACCTTGGCCTTACCCATGTTGACGAATTTATTCAATTCATGGATCACGGCGGTGCTTCTATCTGTCAACCCGATATCACGAGCGTCGGCGGCTTTACCGGAATTCGCAAAATCGCCCTAGCCGCCAAGCAGCGCGGAAAGCGAGTGATTACGCATGGATACAAAACGAATATTGAGATTGCCGCAAACCTGCACTTTCTGGCCAATCACCAGGACACCGAACTCCTGGAATACTCGACCAGCAATTCTCCTTTACGTTGGGAAATGACTTTGGAAAGCATTCCGGTTGATGAGAACGGAACCGTGGGCGTCCCGCAAAGCCCTGGGTTGGGCGTCCATTTGAATTCGACGGCTCTCGCCCGCTATCGCGTGCCGCTGTCCTTCGCTACGGAGCAGACATGGGCGTGAACTCTATTCGAAACCGCATGGCGGGATCTGTTCTCGCGGCTCCGTGGATGCTTCTATCGATACTTACGGTATTGCTGTGGGGCGCCTGGGGTCTGGAATCCAAGATGATCGTGGATCGAATTTCACCTTGGATGAATCAGGTCCTTTTTTCGATCGGCCTGTTTCCGCTCGCAGTTCTGATGCTCTTCTCGAAAAACCTGCGGCGGCGCGGTGACAACGGCAGGAGCGGCGCGTCCTACGGACTCGCCACTGGAGTCCTCGGCGGCACAGGAAACATTGCTCTTTACCTAGCGTTTGGTACCGGCGGCAAAGCTTCGCTGGTGGTGCCCATTGTCGGGCTAGCTCCCCTAATCACAATCGTGCTGGCGTTGCTGATCCTTAAGGAATCAATCAATCGAACGCAGATAGCCGGCTTGGGATTGGCGCTGATCTCGATTTATCTGTTGAGTATCTGAGATGCATACCTGGTTCTGGTTATCGGCGCTGAGTCTGGTGTTCTTCGGAATTACCGGAGTTACTCAAAAATTGAGCACGAATTACATTTCTTTCGAACTGTCTTTCGTCTGGTTTTGCATTGCGATGATAGCCGTCTCTGCGGTTACCGCTTTGCTGGTTCCGATGAACTGGCATGTTTCGACGCCGGTTGTCTTATGGGCGGCTCTGGGAGGGCTCTTGAACGGGCTCGGCGCATTAACTAGCTTTGCGGCATTTGCAAAGGGTGGGAAGGCATCTATCGTCACTCCGATCATCAATCTCTTCCCGTTGGTGACAGTCGGAGGCGCCTGGGTGTTTCTGGGCGAGAAACTCACAAACACGCAACTCTTTGGAATCGTATTCGCGGTATTGGCAATCGTTTTCCTCTCGCAGGAAACGCCGCCCGCGCCGCACGAGGCAATGGCTGTTTAGCACAGAAAAGGAGTACATGAGATGCAAAGCATGGGCAATTTATTCCGGTCGGCAATCCTGCTTTCGGCAATGGCCTTGGTCGCACAGGCAGCCTCAGACCGCGGCGTGATCCAAGGTACGGCTACTGATTCTCAGGGAGCTCTCTTTCCCAGAGTGGATGTCGTTGTCACTAACACCGAAACCGGTCTTGTTCATCGGGTGAGTACCAACGACGCGGGGTTTTATTCCGTTACCGAGTTATTGCCGGGAACATACACCGTGACATTCACGGCTCCCGGCTTCAGTAAACTTGACATCAGTAGTGTTGAATTGCAGGCTGGCACCAAGGTTACAATCGATGGCCCTATGAAGGTGGGCGGGGTTGCCGAAACAGTAAATGTTACGGCGGAGAATCCGCTTGTGGAGACCACCGCCTCAAACTTCACGACATCGATCCAATCGGAACTCCTCGATAAGGTGCCTCTGGTAGGCCGTGACATTCAGAGCATCGTGCAACTGCTTCCCGGCGTTACGCAGTCCGTTGGGCCGACCGGCTCGGGATTCGGTTTCGACAGTCAGTTTGGCGGCTTTCCCGACCCCACTCACATCGTTGGATCGGGCATCAGTGTAAACGGCAGTCAGGGCGGCGCGAACGCCTGGTATCTGGACGGAACTCTTAATGCAACCCTCGGACCGGAAGCCGTCGTCGTGAATCCTTCTCCCGATGCCGTAGCTGAATTCAATCTCATTAACAATGGACTCGCGGCGGAGTGGGGCCGAACTAGCGGCGCAGTAGTCAATATCGTGCTTAAATCTGGCACAAACGCGTTTCACGGAGACGTCTACGGTTTCAATCGAAACTCATTTTTCAATGCGAGCAATCCATTCGACCGGCGCGATGTCAATGGCGCGGAGTTTCTTTCGCCTCGCGTGAATTATAACGATTTTGGCGGCACTCTCGGCGGCCCGATACGTAAAAACAAAACCTTCTTTTTCTTCTCGTGGGAGACGTCTTTCCTTCACGAGAATAAAAATCAGATCTATACAATTCCGACAGCCCAGGAGCAGAGAGGCGACTTTAGCGACCGCCCAAACTTGGGCGTCTGTCCCACCTGCTCTATCTACGACCCTTACTCAACTGTCGGTCCCGATGCCAACGGTCAGTTTACCCGTACACCGTTCGCCGGCAATGTTATTCCCACGAACCGCATCAACCCGTTGGCCGCGTTCTACGCGAAGAGCTTTCCGGCTCCCAACTTTCTGGATCCGTTGCAGCAGGGCGGCAGTGGATGCGGCGCTTTTTGCAATAACTTCGTCGGAATCGTTGGCAGCAGCCTGACGACCAATAACATGTCAGTGAAGGTGGATCACCATATCACAGAGAACAGCGCTTTGTTTGTTGAGTACTTGTACAATCCCAGCTATTATGCGAATTACCGTCTCCCGTGGAAGGGAGCCACGGCGCCCACGCAAGGCGCATCCGGTGCAGAACCCTACACCACTGCGAACCAGATCTTTACTATCGGCCACACGCAGACTTTAGGTCCCACACTAATCAACGAATTTCGCGCCAGCTACAGCCGCCAGAATCAAATTCCGAAACCGAACCCCAGTTCGCTGGTCGATAACAGCCAGATTGAGCAAATGACAAAGGGTCTAAATTTTGTTCTGGACCAATTCTTCCCCGTGCCAACAATGAACGTCGGCCAGGGCTACGGGTCCTACGGTCCGCAGCAATGGCAGAACGGAATTCAGGGCGTGGATGCTTATACGCTTCAAGACAATGTGACCAAGATCGTGGGAGCCCATACTCTGAAAGCGGGGCTGATGTGGCGCCGGGATCACAACTGGTATGACGAGACATGGGGGACATATCTCGGCTTCGGAGGGGGCCTCACCAATGATCCGATTACGGGCCAGGGAGGGAACGCGTTCGCACAGTTCTTGTTGGGCGCTGTGGATCCTGGGAGCGGGTCGGGCGAGTTTCATTTTCCTTATCAGAGCAACGACTACTGGGGCTTTTATATTCAGGACGACTATCGAGTGAACTCGAAACTGACGCTGAACATTGGCCTCCGCTACGATATCTTCGGCTGGTTCAGTGAGCGTCACGACTACCTCGCGAACATCAATTTCAGTGGGCAGAATCCGGATGTGCCGTACCCGGGCCGTATAGACTATTTCGGAACGCCGGCTCACCCCGATTCCAATGTTTTCCCTGCAAACAAGAACAGCCTGGGACCGCGTTTCAACTTCGCGTACACGCCTACCAAGGATCGAAAGTGGGTAATTCGAGGCGGATTCGACGTTATCTATAGCAACGGAATTAGCGCGGCGTTTGGTGACCAGAACGGGGGCATCAGCGGACCCGCCTACACAAGTCAAATTGTCTATAACGGAGACTTCACCGGCCAGCGCCCGGCTTTCCAACTTGGACAGGTGGCTCCGAACCTCAATCTGCCTCCGCTAAATCAGGTAAAGACGACGAACAACCAATTCCTTGGAACCGCGCTGCAGGGCTTTTTGCAAGGAACACACGATCCCTACGTCGAGCAGTACAGTTTATACGTGGAACGGGAACTCCCGGCAAACATGGCGATCACGGTGGGCTATGTCGGCACGCATGGCTTGCACCTGTTCGGCGATGAATTTCGCAGCTACGATCACGTGCCGACGGCGGTCCGCCAGCAATTGCGAACGCAGATCAACGACTCCGTTGCGACACCCGCCGCCCTGGTTCCTATTTACGGAGACACCATGCCGCTCGGTTTACTCGATCGGCCCTATCCTCAGTACACGAATCTAAGCATAAATTCAAACCCCGACGGGTTCAATCGATATAACGCCTTGCAAACGAAATTCGAGAAGCGCTATTCGAACGGGTTGAGTATGGCCGTTGCTTACACGCACCAGAAGAACATAGGAAGCGCGAATACAGGCAGTATCATCGGCAACACTGCCACGGCCACAACAATCGGCCGTGCGGTTGGGCGTTCCTCTCTCGTTTCGGGCGGTCTCTCGGGCGGTTCCGGTGGAGCGGGCGGTGCCTCGGCACAGGACCCGGATAATCGAAACGCAGATGTAGCTTTGACGGCCGATGATATTCCTAACGTTCTCAACATTGCCGGCACTTATGAACTTCCCTTTGGCAAAGGCAAGCCATTCCTCTCCGGGGGTGGTTTCTTAGGGAAAGTGGTTGGGGGTTGGAGCCTGACGCAAGATTGGAATTTCCAGAATGGTGTTCCGCTTGTCATCACGGCGCCTTGTGATGGCTTACAGAGCGAAATTGGTATCTGCCGGCCGAACTTGATCGGCGACCCCAATCAGTTCAGTGGATCTCGTTCGAAAATCGATCGCGAAAATCAATGGTTCAATCCCAACGCGTTCGAAGCCGCATTTCAGACCAACCCGGCTGTCGCGACAGCCGCGGACCCGACCATCTACGATGCCTGGTGGCAGTTTGGAAATATGGGTTTGCGCAACAATGCCGTGCGCTCGCCCGGCTTCTGGAATGTGGATATGTCGCTTTCCAAGGACTTTCATATCACCGAGCAGCGTTATTTCAGCTTCCGCTGGGACGTCTACAACGCTTTAAACCATCAGAATCTCGGAATTCCCAACACTAACTGGTGCCTTGGGCCGAATCCAGATGGTTCGACCGATCTCGTACACCAGTTCGGCTGTCAATTCGGAAAAATCACGAATATTCAGACCGATCCGCGTGCCATGCAGTTTGCGGTGAAATTCTATTTCTGACGTTGATGAGGCCGGGGCTCTTGCTGATGCTTCTTGCGTGGACGGCTCCTCTGTACTCTGGTCAGACGGAGGAGCGGCAATGTCTCGCTTCGGCCTTTCCGTTGCTCCAGCAACATATGCTTTCGGATGCCGAGGCCAAACTGTCGGACTGCCAGCGCCAGTACCCTCAATCCGCGATTCTGAACAACGCTTTGGGAATCGTTTACGAACAAGAGGGCCGTAAAGAGGACGCGACGAAAGCGTTCAAGAAGGCGCTGGCATTGCTTCCTTCTTTCACAGCGGCGCAGATCCACCTCGGCACGCTTTACGCCAACGCTGGAAACTGCGATCCGGCCAAACGTCTTCTCAATACTGCGGCTGTGAGCACTTCGGATTCAGGAGCGCTCGTCGCCTCGGGGATTGGCCTTGGACAATGTCACGATCTCGCCGGTTCCATCCGGGCGCTCGAAAAGGCCTTGCAGTCGAATCCACAATCCCTGTCCGCGGCTTATAACTTGGCGCTTGCACGCTACCAGAACAACGAAGCGAAGGCCAGTCTTGAAATGCTCAACTCTCTTCCCGAGAGTGCGAAGGATGCCGATATTCTTTTTCTGAAGGGAAAAGTTGGACAAGCGCTCAGGCGAAGCAGCCCACCCACAGAGCGAATAACCGACACCGCAATTGCGGCTTTGCTGTCCGATGCTTGCCGGGCTCGGGTCCAAGAAGATTACTGCACGCAAGCCGCGCTAGAGTTCATTCATCAGGAACAATTCGCTGACGCGGCGGGCGTTCTTGAAAACGCGCTCCAGACCGCGCCTGCGAGTGTTGCCATGCTGTCCGCTCTTGGCCTCGCGCGTTTCCGGCTAGGCAGATACACCGAAGCAATCGACGCATATTCGAAGGCAATTCAGCTTGATCCTTCTCTCGAGGCAGCCCGCGAAGGGCTGGGGTTTTTGCTTTATATGACCGGAGATTTGGAGCGCGCGAGGTCGGTAGTCGAAGCGGGCCTTCACAACTCCGAGTCCGAGTCTTACCTGCGGTATCTGCGTGCGCTGATCCTCTATCGGCAATCTCCTGATCTTCGCCCGGAAGCCCTCGCGTCCGTGACGGCTGCTATAGACAAGAACCCCAAGTTTGCGCCCGCATATTTCCTGCGTGGCAAAATTCAATCCGATCGGAACGATCCGGCGGATGCGCTCAAAGACTTCCAATCCGCCATCCGAATTGATCCAAAGTACTCGCTTCCGTATTACCGGATGGCCCGAATCTATTCGACGATGGGACGCACATCTGAAGCGGCGGAAGCAGCGCGCCAGTTCTCATTGCTCGGCAGCTTACGAGAAGACGATGTTCTAGCGGGACAGGCGAAAGCGCGTCTTACGCCGGAGCCGGACCGGTGATCTGTCTTCTCCGCCCCATTGCGCTGTTCGTGATCGCCGCTGTACTTGCGACTGGCGGCGAGAACCTGAGTTTTACAAACGTGGCCGCACACGCCGGGCTGACAGTGCGTGATGTATCCGGAGATGACACGCACAAGAAATATCTTCCCGAACTGAACGGCAGCGGCATCGCTTTTATTGACTACAACAACGACGGCCTTCCTGACATATTCGTTATCAATGGCACGCGGGCCGCTCTTAGTAACTCTGATTCCGCTCCCATTAGTCATCTCTACCGGAATAATGGCGATGGCACCTTTACCGACGTGACATTTAAAGCCGGAGTGGGTTCGTCCGGTTGGGGCCAGGGAGCCTGTGTTGGCGATTATGACAATGATGGATGGGACGACCTGTTTGTCACCTACTACGGACATAATCGTCTGTTCCACAACAACGGCGACGGCACCTTCACGGATGTTGCGGATACAGCTGGGCTGACAGGCGCCGACGGCCGCTGGAACACCGGCTGCGCGTTCATCGACTACAACCGCGATGGACGTCTGGATCTATTTATCGCAAGCTACGTGGATCTGGGGCCTCATTTTGCCGACGCACCACCGCCCGGTTCAGGTGAGTTCTGCCAATACAAAGGGATGCCCATCGCATGCGGTCCGCGCGGATTGAAGGCCAGCGCAAACCATCTGTTTCGTAACGAGGGAAACGGAATGTTCAGCGACGTCAGCGAATCTTCGGGAATTCTTAGAACAGCGGGGCACTATTCTCTCGGCGTGTTGACGCTCGACTACGACCGGGATGGCTGGCCCGACATTTACGTGGCTTGTGACTCGGCTCCGAGCATTCTTCTGCACAACAATCGAGACGGCACGTTTCAAGATGCCGGACTGATCGCGGGAACGGCATTCAACGAAGATGGCGAAACCCAGGCCGGGATGGGGGTTGCGGCGGCTGACTACGATCACGATGGAAATCTGGATATCGTCAAGACGAATTTCTCCGACGACAGTCCCAACCTGTATCTCAATAAGCATGACGGAACGTTCTCGGACCGCGTATTCGAGAGCGGCCTCGGGCGCCTGCGCAGCTATCTCGGGTGGGGCGTTCTATTTGCTGATTTCGATAACGACGGATGGAGCGACATTCTGATGGTGAATGGTCATCTCACGCCTGAGATCGACTCGGCAGCCGGAGACTCGCGTTTTCGACAACGCAAGCTGCTGTACCGCAATCTGCGGAACGGCCATTTCGAGGAGATCTCTACGCGCTCGGGTCCGGGGCTTTCGGAACTACACTCCAGCCGTGGCGCCGCAGTCGCTGATCTCTTCAATGATGGCCGTCTCTCGGTAATTGTGAACGAATTAGACGAGACTCCCTCGCTTTTAATTCTCGATCACCCCACAGCGAATCACTGGCTCGGAATTCGTACGGTCGGCTCTGTGTCGAACCGGGATGGCGTCGGCGCGGCCATAACGGCCAGGAGCGGAAGCCTCATTCAGGTAGACGAGGTTCGGAGCGGGGGCGGCTATCTTTCTCAGAATGATTTGCGCATTCACTTCGGATTAGGCGCCGCGTCCAAAGTGGACGAACTCACTGTTAGCTGGCCGAGCGGACGAGTCGATCATTGGCGAGATATTCCGGCGGACCAGCAGATTGTCGTGCACGAGGGAGCGCTGGAATGGAGTGTGTACAAAAAGCATGCATAAATTTATGATCTGTTTCTGGTCCGTCGCAGCGTTTGTGATGGCGCCGCTTGGCGCGTCTGGCCAGACTAAGGCGCGGCTTCGAACTGAACAGACGTCAGTGGAAGTTCAGGCTCAACCGGCAGGTCCGCAACTCGTAAGTCTTGGAACCTGGACAAACGAAGGCCGTGAAAAGCTGATCGGTTCCGTCGAGATCGCTGGCCGGTCCGTAGAGCTCGATTGGAAATTCAATCTTAAGGCAAGCCGAATGGACTCCCATGAAATCGCTTTCGTGTACGACTGCTCTTCTCCGGCACTGCATCTTACTTGGGAATGGAAAGCGCCGGCTTCAACAGGTCCCGTCGAACACACCATTCATATCGAAAACCTCGGCACACGTGAGATCTGGATTCCGATGCAGGACAGTTTCGAATTCGATTGGCGGACCGGTCCGAAGGCTGCGCTACGACACGTCTACGTGGAAAAAGGAGCGGGCACGCCGTCTCCGGACGGAACTCATGAGAGCGCGCTGCCCGTAGGCTATCACTGGACCGGCACGTCGAGCACTTATGCTCACCCGCAGATGGGCGAACCGCGTGAAGTTATTCCATGGTTTGCGGTCGAGAGTTCTCAGGATTCACAAAGCGGCTGGTACATAGGCATTGAATTCAGCGGGCGAACCCGGTTGACCGTAGACCGCGATTCCACATCTTTGCGGGGCGCAGTTGGCCTGAATCCTGTTCCAGGACCGTTTAAGACCCGTCTAAAACCGCATGAAAGCTTCGACGCGCCAACGGTATTCCTGGGCGGATTCCGTGGTGGGATCGATGCGCTTGGTAATGTGCTGCGGCCCTGGGTGCGGCACGTGCTGACGAATCCTCAAGCCTGGAAGAATCCGCTTTATCCGCTGCTCGTGAATAATAGTTGGGGCAGCGGAATGCAGGTGGATGAGGCGCTGGCGAAACGCATGATTCGGGACTCTGCAGAGCTTGGCTTGGAAATGTTTCACATTGATGCCGGTTGGTTTCGCGGGGTGGGTGATTGGTACCCCGATCCGAAGAAATTTCCTCACGGTCTTGCTCCCATTGCCGACGACGCCCACCGCCACGGTCTGAAGTTCGGTATCTGGGTTGATTGGACGCAAGCGGCGCTGGATACCGAACCTGGCGCACTCAACGTCCGCGATCCGAAGGTGCATGATTGGACTGTTTCCGATCTGCCGCCTGATTGGAAACCGGAGCCGTTCAAAGGCCAAACCATAGATATCGGCGTTCCCGCCGCACACGCCTACGCTCAACGCGAGGTGAACCGAATGGTTGATGATTATCACCTCGACATGCTGGAGCATGACGGGTATCTTGTCGCCCAGGGCTGCGTCCGGGATGACCATCCCCACGCGCCGCCGGACCGCGCTCGAATGTCGGTTGTTAAGGATCAAGGCTCTTACTTTGTCGATAGTTCAAACTCTACCGACGTTAGTTATCACACCGTCCGGGCCTACTATGACATCTATGCGAATCTCCGCAAAAAACATCCGGGCCTGTTGCTGGAGATCTGTAACGACGGCGGCCGCATGGTCGATTTCGGCAGCGCCTCGCACGGGGACTATTTCTCCATCACCGACACCTACGATCCCCTCTCGAACCGGCGCGCATTCTATGATGCTAGTCATCTATTGCCTGCGGCGATGCTTGAATCTTATGTCGAGAAATGGCCTACGCCCCGAATCGAAAATTTCCGCTACATGCTGCGCAGCGGAATGATGGGGTGGCTCACGATCATGCTCAATACCAACGCGTGGACCGGGCAGCAGCATGCGGCGGCGAAAGAAGAGATACAGCTCTATAAACAGGAACTGCGCAGTTTTATTCGGGATGCGAATATCTACCACATTGCCTCTCGACCGGACGGAATTCACTGGGACGGCATCGAATTTTTCGATCCGCAGCGCCGCAAGGGCGTTGTCTATGCGTTTCGCGGTTCAACGGAAAGCGAGAAGGAGCACGGCTTCAAGCTTCGCGGGCTCGCTCCGGGAAAAGAATACCGGCTGCGGTTTCATGACCACAGTGCTTCGGACCGCACGGTAACTGGCCGGGACCTGCTGGACTCCGGCCTGAGCGTAAGCCTCCCCTTTTCCAACAGCTCAGAGCTGGTCTTTATTGACGAAGTTGTTCGCCCCTAGATCGCGGCCGTTCTTTAGCCTGTATCTGACGGCGTATACTTTAACATCCAGCTTCACGGGATCCTTTTCCGAAGATGTGCATCGGATCGGTACTGGCTCGTCCGAAACAAAGCCACACCTCACGACAATCCGTTCCAGATCACCTTGTCGTAGTCCGGAGAGTGTAACTGTCGATAATCTTTTTGCTGAAGAACAACCATTAATTGCTCCACGAACGCAAATATGTGTGTTCGAACCAATCGCACACTAGTGGCACAAAGACTAGCGCGCGTACCGCAACAAACATTCGTATTTCGTTGATTGTTCGTTTGGGCGATTCGGAAAAAACGCGTTTGGCACGTGCAGACTAGCGCGGGTTCGAGCTATTCGCGATGCGCAGAAACTTGGCTAAGTTGGTATTTGTCAGCGAGATACTGGTGCGGAGAGGGGGACTTGAACCCCCACAAACTTGCGTTTGCTAGCACCTCAAGCTAGTGCGTCTGCCAATTCCGCCATCTCCGCGTTTGAAAGAATTATTTCTTAACTGGTGCTGCAGGGACCTTTTGTGTGGCTGCCGGTTGGTTCCGGATCACGCTGCCGTTACTGACGTGGCCAGTGTGTTGGGCCATGATCGCTAGCGTCAGGGAGGTGATCATAAAGAGCGCGGCGGCTATCGTGGTCGCTTTGGATAACACCGTGGCGGTACCGCGGGGGCCGAATACCGTCTGTGATCCCATACCGCCAAATGCGCCGGCGAGGTCCGCGGCTTTGCCGCTCTGTAAGAGAACGACAATGATCAGGAAAAAGCAGATCGCTATATGTAAGCCCGTTACTAAATACACCATGACCGAAGTTTCAAGTATAGCAGTGGAGGAAACTGGGTAGGTGCCCGATTTTACGGAACGAAATACCCACCGGGTCTCCTTGGCGGATGTCCGGGAAAACTACACGCTCGGCGGTCTGGACGAGGCAAATTGCGAGACGAACCCAATCGTGCAGTTTGAACGCTGGCTGAAGAACGCGCAAGTAGCTGGTTTAAAAGAACCGAATGCCATGACTCTGGCGACGGCGACGAGGGATGGAAAGCCCTCCGCGCGGGTGGTTCTGCTGAAAGAAGTGAGCGACCTTGGGTTCGTTTTTTACACCAACTACAGCAGCCGGAAAGGACAAGATTTAGCAACGAACCCATTTGCCGCGCTCACCTTCTATTGGGCGGAATTGGAACGGCAGGTTCGGGTAGAAGGACGGATTGAAGTTCTCTCGCGAGCGGAGTCCGAAAGCTACTTCCGCGTCCGTCCTCGAGGCAGCCAACTAGGAGCATGGGCTTCCAATCAAAGTGAAGTTGCGTTTAGCAGAGATGAAATAGAGGGGAGATTGAAAGATGTGGAAGCGCGGTTTAGCGGGGTAATCCCGGCTCCGGAGTACTGGGGAGGATACCGGGTTTTTCCGGAGGCGATTGAGTTCTGGCAGGGACGGCCAAACCGGCTGCATGACAGAATTCTGTATCGGAAACAGACCGATGGCAATTGGTCCTTGGAACGGCTCTGGCCATGACTAAACGAACTAGGGCCGCCGTGCGTCTGATCACTGTACTCCTGCTAACCGTGGGTTCGTTTCGCATTTTGGCGTTGCCAGCGGCGGACGAATTGATCCAGGCGGTCCAAAAGAGATATAACGGCGCGCATACGTTGACGGTGAATTTTGTGGAGAGCTACAGTATCGTGGGGCATTCGCGGCCGCCGGAATCGGGGTTATTGACGCTGCGGAAACAGGGAAAGATGAGGTGGGACTACACCCAACCTCCCGGAAAGCTGTTTATTTCCGACGGGAAGAGTGTATTCCTATATACCGCAAGGGACAATAGGGTAGAGAAAGTGCCTCTGAAAGCCACTGAAGATATGCGTGCGCCGCTCGCGTTTCTCTTAGGCCGGCTGGACATGAAGAAGGAATTTCGTGATTTCCAGGTCCGGGGCGGCGATGGTGGCGCCTGGTTAGAGGCGAAAGCGAAGAGCGACCGCGTGCCGTACGACGGCATTCAAATGCTGGTCGGCCCGGACGGATCGATCCGCCAACTGAACGTTTTTGGACGCGACCAATCGATAACCGGATTTTCATTCAGCAATGAAAGGTTGAATCCGCCGGTACCGGATGAGTTGTTCCATTTCAAGATTCCGCCCGGAGCCGAAGTAGTAAATGCGGTGGAATTTGCCGCTGGGGAGAAATAGAAAAAGTGGCTGAGTTCGTTCTGCGGTATGCAGACCCACGTGGACAGATGCACGAGCAGGTAACCGACGCCTCAACTGAACGCGAGGCCCGGGAGAAACTCGCGCAGCAAGGTTACCTGGTCTACTCAGTTCGCGCCAAGAATTTGAGCGCCCGGCTGAGCGGCTCGACCGGGCGCAAGAAACCGGTCAACCTCGAAAAGTTCCTCATTTTCAACCAGCAGTTCGTTACGCTAACTCGGGCGGGTTTGCCGATTCTGAAAGGTCTTGACCTTTTAGCAGACCGGTTGACGGATGAGAAATTGGGGCGGCACGTCGGGGCGGTTCGGGACGAGGTAAAAACCGGTACCGGCCTGTCGGAAGCTTTTGCGCACCAGGGGGTCTTCCCTCCGATGTACGTGACCTCCGTTATGGCCGGGGAAAAGAGCGGATCGCTTACGGAGGTGCTGGAGCGCTACATCACCTATCAACGGTTAACGCTGGCAGTGCGGAAGAAGATTATGCTCTCGCTTCTCTACCCTTGCGTGCTGGTGGTTCTGGTAGTCTGTCTGATCTCATTCCTGATCACTTATGTGGTGCCGAACTTCGCCGAGCTTTACAAGAGCATGGACGCGAAGCTTCCGGCCGCGACCGAGATTTTAATTGCGATCGGCACAACAGCCCGCGGTTATGTGCTGTTCGGTGTTGCCTTCTTGATTTTCGGAGGCTTGGCGGCGTATCTGTGGTCGAAACGCGAGAGTTCGCAGGAACGGCTGGATAACTGGAAGCGGCGAACGCCCATTTTCGGGGATATTTGGACGAAGTATCAGGTGGCGCAGTTCTCGCGTGTTCTGAGCACGTTGCTGGTGGGCGGTATCCCGCTGGTGCAGGGCCTCGAAACAGCTGGACGGTCGCTCGGAACCGCGCTGCTGAAGAAGGCTCTCGAAAGAGTCGCGGTGCTGGTCAGAGAAGGAAAGCCTCTCTCGGCATCTTTGCAGAGTACCGGAATGTTTCCGGCCCTGTCGGTAGACATGATGGAAGTGGGCGAGTCAACGGGCGCGCTGCCGCAGATGTTGAGCAGCGTGGCGGAATTCTATGAAGAGGATGTAGCGACACGCATGTCGGCGGTGCTGTCGCTGATTGAACCCGGGATCATGATCTTCATGGGAATCTTTGTAGCGTTCGTACTTGTAGCGCTATACCTTCCAATATTTTCGCTTGCGGACACGATCAGGTAAGGCATTTAGGTAAGGCATTCGGGTAACAGATGGCAACGGACACAATCAGATTTAAAGATGCGGCGGACGAAACGGAACGCGCGCAAACGGTCGCTAAGCGATACCGCTGCGAGTTCGTCGATTTAAAAACGACCAAGATCGACCACGAGCTATTTCGTACCGTGCCGGTCGATTTGATGTTCCGTTATCACTTCGTGCCGATGCACGCGCATAACGGGACGCTTCAGATAGCGCTTTCCGATCCAACGCAGATCACTCACATTGACGAACTCTCGGTTCTGCTCTCGAAGAAGCTGGACGTTAAGGTTGCCACCTATTCGCAGATCTCGGACCTGCTGAAGAAGACCGAGCAATCGCAGCGCGTGCTGGAGGAAGTGACCGAAGGCTTCACGCTGGACGTGGTGGGAGATGAGGAGAACGGCGACGAAACGTTGTCGATCGACCGGCTTGCATCAGATGAGGGCGATATCGCGCCCGTCATTAAGCTGGTGGACACAACGATTTTCAACGCTCTCGAACGGCGCGCGAGCGACATTCATATCGAAACGCGCGATCAGGAATTGGCGATCAAGTACCGCATAGACGGCGTACTGCAATATGCCATGAGTCCGATTGCGAAAGAGTGGTATTCGGCCGTGATCTCACGCATTAAGATCATGAGCGAACTGGATATTGCGGAGCGGCGCGTGCCGCAGGACGGACGGTTCAGAGTTCGCTACAAAGGCCGGCTGATTGACTTCCGTGTTTCTATCATGCCCACAATCCATGGCGAAGATGCGGTGCTTCGCGTCCTCGACAAGGAGTCGATGAGCGAGAAGTTTTCCAGTCTGAGTCTGGATGTGGTGGGTTTCGCGGATGCGGACGTGACCAAGTTCCGGCGGTATATTAAAGAGCCGTACGGAATGGTGCTGGTTACCGGGCCAACCGGCTCGGGCAAGACGACAACTCTTTATGCGGCCTTGAGCGAGATTAAAAACGACGAAGACAAGATCATCACGATTGAAGATCCTGTCGAGTATCAGATCAAAGGCATCACGCAGATTCCGGTGAATGAAAAGAAGGGCCTGACATTCGCGAGAGGGTTGCGGTCGATTCTGCGCCACGATCCGGACAAAATCCTAGTTGGAGAGATTCGCGATCAGGAAACAGCTCAGATCGCCATCAACGCCGCTTTAACAGGACATCTGGTCTTCACGACGGTCCATGCGAATAACGTTTTGGATGTGCTGGGGCGGTTTTTGAATATGGGCGTGGAACCGTATAACTTCGTCTCGGCGCTGAACTGTATTCTGGCGCAGCGGCTAGTTCGCATCATCTGTCCGCATTGCCGCGAACGCGTCACGTACGACGACGCCTATCTGGTAGAGAGCGGCCTGGATGTAACGGAGTGGCGCGACTTCCCGTTTTACGAAGGCAAGGGCTGCATGGAATGCAGCGGGACCGGGTTCCGAGGGCGTACGGCGATTCACGAACTGCTCGACTTAACCGAGCGGATCCGGGAAATGATTCTGGAGCGCCGGCCTGCTTCGGAAATCAAGCGAGCGGCACGGGATGAAGGCATGACGTTCCTGCGCGGGTCGGCTCTGGACCGCGTGAGAGAAGGGATTACGACCTTGCGCGAAGCGAACAAAGTGACATTCATTGAAGGGTAGGGTTTGATTTCTGTCGATCATTCATAAATTTCAGCGTTGGATATCGGAGCCCTCACCCGATCATCTATTCGAGATCACGGAAGCTTCTCTGGCGGCGGCAGCGCCGCGCAATCCCTCGCAAGCTTTGCTTGAGGCGTTGGAGACGGGATCGCTTGCGCCTTCTCCGAGCGCTCCGAACATGGTGCGGCCGCAGTCGTTTCGAGACGCGCTGGCGCGTATGGGTCCGGCCCCGCAACGCGGCGCTACGGCGGCTCTGGTGATTCCCGATTATGCGGTCAGGATGGCTATTCTGGATTTTGAGGCTTTTCCGCCGGGCGAAGAAGACCGCGCCGCTCTGATCCGGTTCCGGCTTCGCAAGAGCGTGCCGTTCCACATTGAAGAGGCGCAAGTAGCTTACTCCATTCAACTGCAAGAACAAAAGCGAATAGAAGTGTTGGCAGTCGCGATTGCGGGCCCGATTTTGAACGAATACGAAAGCCTTTTCCGCGACGCGGGCTTCAGGCTTGGGATTGTGACTCCATCGGCAATAGCGGCTTTGCCGCTGTATGCGACAAATGAAAGCGGCCTCTCTATGGTTGCGAAGTTGGCGGGAACAACCCTATCGGTACTGCTTCTGCAGCAAGGCCGGGTGCGCCTTGTCCGCTGTCTCGATTTGGCAGCTGGGGAAGTGGAGACAACGGTACAGAGCGAGGAAAGTGTTTTGGACCTTCTTCAACAGACTCTAGCGTTCGCCGAAGACCAGATTGGAGAGCGCCCCCGACGGTTACTGCTCTGCGGATTTGGTACGCAAACAGATTCTTTGGGCAGTCTTGCAGAACGCGAATTCCAGGTTTCCTACGCGATGGTGCGCTCGAAGTTCGGCGCAGCCTCCCAGATGAACGCCGGGCTTCTCGGACTATTGGAGCAGTACGCAGCATGAATCTTTTGAATAAGGTTGTGCTTCCATCGCCCAGTGCGATTAATCTCGCGTCTCAGCCCTTTCGGCGTGAGCGAGCGCAGAATGCAATGTTCGCCGCCATCTCGGCAGCGCTCTTATGTTCTCTCATTGTGCTGGCCGTTTTGATTTTGAACGAACGAGGCCGCGCCGCGAACATTAGACGCGAGATGGCCGTGGAGCAAACTCAGCTACTCGACTTGCAGCGTCAGCAGGCCAAATATTCGAGCGTGTTGGGCAGACCCGACAATGCCGACGTCTTTTCAACGAGCGTGTTCCTGAATGAGTTGATTGCGCGGCGGTCGGTTAGTTGGACGAAGGTGTTCGAGGACCTGCAGACTGTGTTGCCGGCCAATGTGAGGCTGCAAGTAGTACGCCTACCGCAGATTCCGGCGCAGGAAACGGGCGGAAAAAACCACGTTCAACTCGACATGGTGGTGGGCACGGAACGGCCGGATGCATTTATCGAGATGTTCAAGCGACTAGAGCATTCGAGCTTGTTCGGAGCGGCTACGGTTATCAACCAGCAGCCGCCCACCCAAAACGACCCGTTTTATAAATACCGGGTGATGGTGTCTTATGCCCAGAAACTTTAACCTGTCTTCCATTGCGAAAGGGGCGACACCCCGAGGTCCGCGTTTCTGGCTGCAATTCATCGGAGGGGCGCTGGCGGTTGCGAACCTGGTGGCTTTGTTCTTTTACTTAGATCCGCCGGGCGGTTCGCGCAACGATCTACTTGCGGAGAGCCAGCAAGTACGCCACCAGATTGCGGCTACGAGGGCGAACAGCGTGCGGCTTCGAACGGTAGCCGGGAAGGTACAACTCGGGGCATCGGAAGACTCCAGCTTCGCGGCAAAATACTTCTTGCCGAAACGCGTGGCTTATGACGCGGTCATTTCCGAGATTCAGCGAATGGCGACGGCCTCCGGGTTGCAGGAGCGCGAAGCGGGCTATTCGGAAGAACCGGTGGAGGGCTCGGCGGATTTGACGATCCTGAACATCAGGGCCAATTTCCAGGGAAACTATGAGAGTTTGATGCATTTCCTGTATGAATCGGACCGCTCT
>JALYVD010000427.1 GCA_030853405.1 Acidobacteriota bacterium
ACGGCGCGCTGTTCCTCAATCGCCATTCGAAGTCCCGCCAGCGTAATCGTAAGCGTTTCCTCCAGGCTCGTCGAGACGGACTGCATTCGTTCTAAACCGCCGAGGCGGGCGTAATCCAGCAGGCCGCCGATGAGTTCAGTCATGCGGTCTGCCGCGCCTATGATATTTTGCAGAAACTCCACGGTCTGCGCGTTAGGTCCGGAAAGACCGCGTCGAAGAATTAGCTGTGCATAGGAACGAACCGTCCGTACAGGCTCCTGCAAATCGTGGCTTGCTGCGTAGGCGAAAGCATCCAATTCGATATTGCTCCGTGATAACTCCGCGTTGAGGCGCGTAACCTCGTCGTTTTGCCGTATGAGCATCACTTCTGCGATTACGTTCCGCAAGGAATCTGCATAGTGCCGCTCAGCCGCAAGCCACGGGACGGCATGACCGGCAACATTCTGTTTCCATAACTCGAACGACCTGCGCGGGCTTATTCGCTTCTCTTCCCCCGTCACATCGACGGGTTTTTCAGGATTGCCGGCCCAACGGATCGTTGTAGACACCTCCGGGCGGAACCAGAGCAGAAAATCTCGGCTGCTTTTCGTGACGCGAATCGAGAGCAGGCCACTTCCCGCGCTGGCGAACTCTCGGGCCGGCGCATAATGATCCTGTAAATTATTCGTCGAGAACACCGGATCGTGTTGATGTTCTGTAAGCCACTTAGTCAAATCTTCCAGCTGTTCAGCCGTAGGAGTCTTTCCGGTAAGCAGAACCTGGCGTTCTGAAGCCACGGCGGCCCCGCCAGCGCCCAGGATAGATACAACTTCGCGTGGATTCTGAGTAAACATCTGCACCAGGCCGCCGCTTTCGCGAAGAATCCCTTCAAATCTCTGCGCTTCGGCCGCATGACGCGCTTGGTGTTCCCGCAAATCCGAGTCCTCTTTACCGCCGATCTGGGAAGAAAGAAACTCTGTCAAGAACTCGCACGCAATACGGGTGGAATGAGTGACAGAACGCGGTGCGCGATGGTGACACGCAATCAAACCCCAAAGCCGGCCATCTTTCAAGATAGAAAGAGACATGGAGGCGGCCACGCCCATATTGCGCAGATATTCGTTGTGCACAGGCGACATACGGCGCAAAATGCAAAAACTCATGTCTAACGGAGCGCCCGTGATTGGATTAAGCGCCGGTATCAGCGGAGCGCCGGGCGCCCCTACGTCCGGCTTCAGGCGGATTGGATTGCGTATGTAAAGCTGCCGGGCTTGTACGGGAATGTCGGAGGCCGGATATCGCAACCCGAGATACGGCGAAAGTCCTTGGCTGTGGTCTTCCGCGATCACCTCTCCGCTATCGTCTTCGAGAAAACGATAGACCATCACGCGATCGAATCCAGTCAGGCGTCGAATGTAAGCGGCCGTCCGTTGGCATAGTTCGCGCAGCGAGTCCGCGCCCCGCAGTTCGGAGAGCATGTTAGTCATCACTGCATAAGACACGTTGGAAGCCTGCGAAGCGTCAACCGCTCTCGGCTCAAGTTCAACGTACACAAGTCCATGTAGCCGATGTACTGTTGCATCGAATGTGCGATTGTCTTCGCTCACGCACAAATCGAGGACTCGAATCGGCTTGGCCTCAAGACCGTGTTCCCGAATTCCCGATTCGAGTCTCTGGAACGAAGGAGCCGTCACGAAATCACTCAACTTTTTGTGAAGAACGGAGGCGGGTTCTTTTCCCAAATGAGCTTTACTGTTGGCGCTTGTCTGAACCACCACCAGATCGGGTTCTTGAGCGACCAAAAGCACTCCATGCGGCTCAATGGAGCTCGGAATGTGAATCGGTTCCTGGGCACAAATGCTGAGATCGGCTTCTTCGAGAGACTTCCCGGGCATCGCTGCGCTCATCGGACTTCATTGTCCCAGAAGCATGTGTTTGGACCCTTACGTTCCTATCGAACCCGCAAATATCACTCGCATTATGAAAGCGACCTTGATAATGTCTTTTTGTGCCTGGGAAACCGAAGGTAAAACGCCGGTCCGGGTGTCCTGTTAGTGTATCGCTTGAAATCTTCGGAGATCGCTGGTCTTTGCTGATTATTCGCGATCTCATGGTGCGGGGATTTCAAACGTTTAAGGAGTTCCGGGAATCTGGCGAAGGAATCGCGTCGAACATCCTGGCGGATCGTCTGCGAAAACTCGAAAAAGCGGACATCATCAGCGCGGAGATAGCGGAAATGGATGGACGAAGAGTGAACTACCGGCTGACAGAGAAGGGAATCGGTCTCGCGCCGGTACTTTTGGAATTGCTTATTTGGGGCGCGTGTCATGAAAGAACCGGGGCGCCTTGCGAACTCATATCGGAGATGGCGAACAATCGTGAACAGGTGCTCGCAGAAGCGCGGCGGCGGTGGCAAGAACACGATCCAACCCCGCTACTCCCAAAGTTTGCGGATGCTCGGGTAGGCCGGAAACAAACATCGAAAAAACGAGCTTGAACGGGCTTGTAAACGGAGTGTGGGGGAGTAACGCATGAGTAAGGTACGTGTACTGGTTGGCACAAAAAAGGGCGCATTCGTCTTGACTTCGGATGCAAAACGTGAACGGTGGGACGTCGCTGGGCCCCACTTCGCGGGATGGGAGATTTATCACGTTAAGGGCTCGCCCATCGACCCGAATCGACTGTACGCTTCGCAGTCAAGCGGTTGGTTCGGGCAGATCATTCAGCGCTCCGACGACGGCGGCAAAACGTGGGCGCCGGTCGGCAATCAATTCCCGTATGATGGCGTTCCCGGCACGCATCAGTGGTATGACGGAACGCCGCACCCGTGGGAATTCAAGCGGGTCTGGCATCTCGAGCCATCACTCACGGATCCAGACGCAGTCTACGCCGGTGTGGAGGACGCCGCCCTGTTTCATTCGACGAATGGTGGCCAGTCATGGCAAGAACTCGCTGGACTGCGCGGCCACGGCTCCGGCCCGCATTGGCAGCCTGGTGCTGGCGGAATGTGCCTGCACACGATCGTTTTAGATCCGAACGATCCACAACGCATCTTCATCGCCATCTCGGCCGCTGGCGCGTTCCGCACGGATGATGGCGGCGCAAACTGGCGTCCGATCAACCGTGGATTGCGGTCCGAACACATTCCGGATCCAACCGCCGAGGTAGGCCACTGCGTTCACCGCATCGCCATGCACCGGTCGCGTCCAAACGTGCTTTTTATGCAGAAGCACTGGGACGTTATGCGCACTGACGATGCGGGCGACTCCTGGAAAGAGGTTAGCGGAAACTTGCCGACCGATTTCGGCTTCGCCATCGACGTTCACGCGCACGAGCCCGAAACCATCTACGTCGTCCCCATCAAAAGCGACTCGGAACACTTTCCGCTCGATGGCAAGCTGCGCGTCTATCGCAGCCGCACCGGCGGAAACGAATGGGAGCCGCTCACCAAAGGCCTCCCTCAAAGCGACTGCTACGTGAATGTGTTGCGCGACGCCATGGCGGTCGATTCGCTCGATTCATGCGGCGTGTACTTCGGCACGACCGGTGGCCAGGTGTACGCGTCCGCCGATGCGGGAGATAATTGGGCGCCGATCGTCCGTGATCTTCCGGCCGTGCTTTCTGTCGAGGTCCAGACCCTTACATGATCCGGGTGATTCTGCCCGCACATCTGCGGACCCTCGCGCAACTCAACGGAGAAGTGCGGCTCGAAGTGCAGGGCAAAGTCACGCCGCAATCGGTACTCGATGCCCTTGAGGCCAGTTACCCCATGCTGCGCGGCACTATCCGCGATCACGTCACACAAAAGCGGCGGCCCTTCGTGAGATTCTTTGCCTGCGAGCAGGATGTTTCCCATGAATCGGCAGACACCCCTTTGCCCGAAGCGGTTGCAACCGGAGCTGAGCCGTTTCTGCTCGTCGGAGCAATCGCCGGCGGTTAAACCGACACTTTTTTTTGCAGTACGTCGGTAATTACTTACAAGGAGAGCACTTATGGAATTAAGTCCGTATCTACTATTCAACGG
>JALYVD010000437.1 GCA_030853405.1 Acidobacteriota bacterium
GCGCGTTCCTCTCGCTACGAAACGGCGCCGCAGGACGTTATCGATCAGCCGTGGTTCCTGAATATGGCTGTTCAATGCGAAACGCGCCTGTTTCCGCTGCAACTCCTAGCACTACTGCAGAAAATCGAGCGCGAACTCGGCCGGTTTCGCGGTCACGGCACGATGCCAGGGGGGCCGAGGACGATCGACATCGACATTCTTCTCTACGGGAGTGTATGCATTGAAACCCCTGAGCTTGTCATTCCACATCCGCGTATGACACAGCGCGGATTTGTACTCGAACCGCTGCTCGAAATCGCCCCTCAATTGAGGCACCCACAAAGCAAACAACTGCTGAGTAACTATCTGAAAGACGTAGCCGATCAAAAACTCCGCAAGCTTACCCCTCATTAAGCGGGTCGGGGTCTTTCGGTTCCAGTTTTTCGATCAAGACCTTGGCAATTCGGTTCCGGTCCATATCGGTAATCGTGAAGCGCCTCCCGCCGTATTCAACGGAATCCTTGACTCTGGGGATGTATCCGAACTGGAATAGCAGGAATCCGGCGAGCGTCTCGAACCCAGCATCCGCTGGAAGTACGAAGTTGTAGCGCGTCTCCAAATCACGGATCGTCGTACTGCCTTCCAGTTGTACAACTTTGTCCTGATAGGAAGGCGTGGGCCGTACAATGTCGTGCTCATCGCCGATGTCGCCGAAGATTTGCTCCAGCACATCCCCGAGCGTCACCAACCCGGTGACCGTACCAAACTCATCGACAACCAGCGCCATGTGCGTGTGTGCCTTCTTAAACTCATCCACCAACTGGTTCAGGGGTTTAGTCTCGGGAACCACTAGCGGTTTTCGAACGAAGCGGCGTAAACGGAATGGCTTTGTGGTGCGGCGCCGGTCGTGCGCGAATCGCCTCTCATCCCAGACGCGCATCAAGTCCTTGTAATGGACGAGACCGATGATTTGCTCCGGGCGGTCTTCATACACGGGCACGCGTGTGAACTTGTGTTCCGCCATCGTGCTGAGCACAGTTTCCAGATCCGCGTCTACCGACAGCGACACGATGTTGTGCCTAGGAGTCATGATCTCGCGCGCCGAGTAGTCCGACAACTCGATAATGTGTTGAATGGCATCTTCTTCGAACTCTTCCAGGTGCCCTTCGTGCCGGCTGGACTCGACAATATATTTCAGTTCTTCCAATGTGTGACCGGCTCGCCGATGACCCGCCCCCAATCCAAGGGTGCGCAGAATCAGGGCCGCCGAACGCTCGATCACGACAACGAACGGCTGCGATAGCTTGTAGAAAATCAGCAGCACCGGAGCGGCCAGCATCGCCACCCGGTCAGCTTTCTCAATGGCCAGGTTTTTTGGAACGACCTCGCCGATGATCACGTGCGCGTAGCTGATAATCAGAAACGCAAGCGCAAAGGCGAATCCATGCAGTAACACCGGCCGGGCGTGGATCTGCAACGAATCAAGGGCGTTCCGAAAGACACTGTACAGCGTGCCTTCCCCAGCCCAGCCCAGCCCTAAACTTGCGAGAGTGACGCCCACCTGAGTAACCGATAGCAATCGCCCGGGACTTGCCAGCAGGCTGAGAGCGCTTTGTGCGCCCGATTGCCCCTGCTTGGCGAGTTCTCTCAGCCGTGACTGGCGAACGGACACAAGCGAGACCTCGGCTGCCGCGAAAAAGCCGTTCGTCGCAAGAATCAGGATCAAAATGAAAAAGCGGATGCCCATTGCGAATGTGCCGGAGACGCCCTATGAAATGGCTCCGGAAACCTGCGCAGAGTAAAATCGGTCAGTGCTGACCCGCCTGGTACGCTTCATCAATGTGAGCATAGCGGCTCTCGTTCTGCTCATCGCTGTCGCGGTGTACTGGTATGCGATGCGGCCGCTGCCAAAAACCTCGGGCCAACTTAGCGCGCCAGTCAATGCGCCCGCCACGGTGAGGCGCGACGCGCGCGGCGTTCCCCATATTGAAGCATCGTCATGGCAGGATGCAATTTTTCTACAAGGGTTCGCCACCGCTCAAGACCGATTGTGGCAGATGGACGGATTGCGGCGTTATGGATCGGGCGAATTAGCCGAGGTCTTCGGACCCAGCGCGTTGGCGCAAGACCAGATCTCCCGGAGTATGCGAATCCGCGCCATCGCGCAAGCCGCAAGCGGGCGCCTGACAGCCGACGAGCGAGCCGTCTTTGCCGAGTACGCGCGGGGCGTTAACTACTTCATCGATACCCATCGGGGTAACTACTCACTCGAATTCTCATTGCCCGGTCACTCCTATGATCCGCGCCCTTGGACGATCACCGACTCCATTGTGGTCGGCCTTGTCATGTACCGGCAGTTGACCGACAGCGCCGGGACCGATCTCAACCGGGCCGCTCTGCAGGCGGCAGCCACGGATCCCGCGAAGATGGACATCCTCTTCCCCGCCCTGCAGGGAGGCGAGGTCGCTCCGGGCTCGAATGCGTGGACCGTCTCAGGAGGGCACACTGCCGACGGTAAGCCGATGCTGGCCAACGATACGCATCTTGAGTACGGCATTCCGCCTACTTGGCATCTGGTTCATCTGAAAGCTCCCGGGCTGGATGTCTCTGGTTGTGCGCTGCCGGGCGTGCCAGGCGTGATCATTGGTCACAACGGCCAAATAGCCTGGGGCGTAACGAATCTCGAAACAGACGTCATGGACCTGTACCTGGAGCAAATCGACGAGCGGACGGGTCGCTACGCGTTTCAGGGACACGTGGAGCAGGCTCAGCTTGATACGGAATTCATTGGGACGCGGGGCGCGAAGCCCACCAAATTGAATGTGTGGGTGACGCGGCACGGACCCATTGTGCAATCGGAGAACGGACGCAGCTACAGTATGCGCTGGACCGCAAATGATGGGTTCAGCTTTCCTTTCTGGGATATCGACCGCGCCCAGAATTGGAGCGAGTTTCGTTCCGCCGTGAAGGGCTTCTGGGGACCGCCTCAAAACTTCGTCTATGCGGATAGGTCCGGGAATATCGGCTATCAGGCTGGTGGCCGCGTGCCGATCAGGCGCGGCTTCGACGGTAACATGCCGCTCGACGGAACGTCAGGCAAATTTGAGTGGGACGGCTACATTCCATTCGAGCAGATGCCCAGCATCTTCAATCCAGCCTCAGGAATAATTGCCACCTCCAACCAGAATCCTTTCCCGCCGAACTACGCCTATCCCGTAAGCGGCGAGTTCGCCGACCCTTATCGCGTTAATCAGGTCCGCGCGCTTTTATCGGCTAAGGCCAAGCTCGACCCGCCCGATATGCTTGCCGTTCAGAAGGACGTTTATTCGGCGTACGACCGTTTCTTGGCACAGCAGGTAATAGCGGCAGCCGGGAAGCGCAAAAATAACCAAGCGGCTGTTCGTGGCTCCGTTGAACTCTTGCGTAAGTGGAACGGACAGATGGAGAAGGATCAAGCCGCGCCGATGATTACTGAACTACTGAACGATCAGTTAGGTCTGGCCCTGGTACGCTCCATTACACGAACGCAGGGGAGCCATGGCAAGGGACAGTTCGTCCCGCCCATGCTGCCACGACCGCTCGTTATACAGACGCTCTTAACTCAACGCCCGAGCGGTTGGGCGCCCGGCAACGACTGGGACTCATGGATTGTGAAGAATCTCCAAACAGCTCTTGAAGAAGGCCGCAAACTGCAAGGCAGCCCGGTTTCAAAGTGGCGCTGGGGTGGCTTGCTGCAATGGAAATTCGCTCATCCGGTTGGCAAGCAGTTCCCAATGGTGAACGGCTACTTCGACATCGGTCCGGTCGAGATGAGCGGGTCGCGAACAACGGTGAAACAAACCACGCGGACACTCGGTCCTTCTGAGCGAATGGTGGTAGATCTTGGAGATCTCGACAGATCTGTACTCAACTTAACGACGGGCGAATCCGGGTTTGTCGCCTCGGGACATTACAAGGACCAATGGCCTGCCTATTACGTCGGGAAAAGCTTTCCGATGCAGTTCGGACATGTGGACGCAAAGGAAATTTTGCGGGTTCAGCCGGAAACGGAATCGAAATAGTAGACAGTAGAGAGAGACATAAGGACGTTGTTCCTGGTTAGCGAATGGCGATAACACCCTCAAGTAAAGCAGCCGTAAGTACAGTGCCGGGCCCATCGGCAAGCAACAAGGCAGCGATGGCGATGGTGACCACATTGTTTTTCATGTGGGCCTTCCTAACGGAACTGAACGACATACTCATTCCGCATCTTCAGTCGATCTTCGACCTCAACTACAAAGAAAGCATGTTGGTGCAGTTTGTTTTCTTTGGAATCTATTTTCTGTTTGCGGTTCCAGCCGGTAAAATCGTGGAGCGGATTGGGTATAAGCGGATGATGGTACTCGGGCTGGCTACCATGGCGGCGGGATCGCTGCTATTTCTGCCAGCGGCCAATGCTGCGTCCTTCGGATTTTTTCTAAGCGCTGAGATCGTTCTGGCGGCGGGCATCACGGCTCTGCAGGTAGCGGCAAATCCATATGTTTCCGTACTTGGACCGCCCGAAACCGCGTCCAGCCGTTTGAATTTAGCTCAGGCGTTCAATTCATTAGGCGCAACCGTTGCTCCGTACTTCGGCAGCGCCGTAATTCTAAGTACCGTTCCGCTTGCTCTCGCCGCATTACGCAGTCTGAGTCCAGCCGCGCGTCAGGCTTACCGGGTACATGAAGCGGCTACCGTGAAAATGCCCTACTTGGGCGTTGCGATTGCGTTGATCATACTAGCCGTTGTTATCGGACTTTTCAAGCTTCCCGCGATAGTCACAGATGAACAGGTGAGCGGCCTTGATGACAAGAGCGGAAGCAATTTGGCGCGGTTGTGGAAACAGCCTCATCTTGTGCTTGGCGTCATCGGAATCTTTGTGTATGTCGGCGCGGAGGTTTCGATTGGAAGTTTCCTGGTCAAATACTTCCACCAGCCGGACATCGCAAACATGACTGAGCAGACTGCCGGGAAATACGTGTCCTTTTACTGGGGAGCCATGATGGTCGGTAGATTCATCGGTTCCGCGCTGCTGCAGAAGCTTCGGCCGGGCCGGGTCTTGGGCATGGTCGCCTTTGCGGCATTCGTTCTCGTCTGCGTATCGATGCTGAGCTTTGGCTCTATCGCCGTCTGGAGCATTCTACTCGTCGGGCTTTTCAATTCGATTATGTTCCCGACCATCTTCACGCTCGGGATAGCTGGTTTGGGCCCGCTAACTGGCGAAGGATCCGGCCTATTGATTATGGCCATCGTCGGCGGCGCGGTGATTCCCGAATTGCAGGGCATGATCGCGGATTCCATCGGCATTCACCACGCCTTTATTCTGCCGCTCCTCTGCTATCTGTATATCGCCTTCTACGGCTTCAAGGGTTCGAAGCCGAGGCATCTGCTGGCAGCGGCGTAATTACGCGTGGAACACGCCGCGCACGACCGCAGCAGATACGAAGGCGGAAACCTTCTCCGCTTGCTGCTGGCCCTTGGTATTCCCGCCCTGATCTTGTCTTTCAGCCTTACGTTCGCCTTTGCCGCGAGCGGGAGCCGAGTCACACAGAATCAATATGGCGCCCTGCTTCTTGCGTCGCGAATTGCTTCAGGCGTCTTCTTTGTGGTCCAACTGTTTTGTGCCCGCTATGTGCAGGGCCTGCTGAAGATTCAGGCTTCCAAGCTTAGGAGCGCATTGCAGTATGTGGGCGTTCTGCTCTTTTGCCTCTTTATTTCAGTAGTCTCCGCGATCGCCTGCCAGTCATTCGGCTATAGGTTCTATTTGGCCGCTCACCGGAGATAGGCGTCGGAACCGTGCGCTAACTCCACGGCCAGACCGGCTGCACGTTCCGCTCCCCCGGCCTTCTGACTGGCGTCTCTCAGGCGCTTCGCTGCAAGCTGAAACGGACTACCGGACGTAAGAATGCGCTCCAGAGCCGAACGTAGCCGCGCCGGGTTAAGTCTGGCCGGCGGAATCACGATTCCCGCGCCAGTGCGCGCAAGGCGCGAAGCTATCGCCGGTTGATCGTGAGTAATTGGAATTGCCACCATCGGAACGCCGAAATAGAGCGACTGCTGGGTCGTGTTCATCCCGGAGTGCGTAATAGTTATCGCGGCGCGCTTAAGTACCTCAATCTGAGGCGCGTAATTCACCACTAAAGGATTACCGGGCAAGTTACGCGTAAGTGGCGTCTCGGGATGGCCGAGCGATAACACCAGCTGAGCATTCAAATTCAAGCATGCTTCCGCCATAATCTCGAACAAGTGGCTTTGTTCGTGTTGTAACGTTCCAATTGAACCGTAGATCAGCGGACGTCGGTCGAGTTTCTCAAAAGGAAACGGCACGCTTGACGAGTGGTCGTCGAACCAGGGCCCCAAATAGTGAAAGTTACCCGGGAGCGCCGTTCGAGGAAAGTCGAATTCGCGAGGCATTTGCGCGATCTGACCGAAGCGGGAAAAAGAATCGTCCGGCGAGTTCAATCGCACAAGGCCCCACCGCTTTCGGTACTCGTTCAACACGCGCTGAATAGGCGCGATGAAATGGTCCGAGACAGCGTATCCAGCCGCATTGCGCAGGCGGGCAAAAAGACTCCGGCTATAGGGCGATTGGACGAAAGCCGGCGGGATAAATGGCTCCCGATTGAGCGGCAAACTGGTACACGTACTGAGGAATGGCAACTTCAGGTGCTCGGCCAGCGTCGCCCCAGCGGGTTCATTTTGATCGACCAGAAGAACGTCCACCCCGGCGCGGCCAACGATATCGGGACCATCTTTCAAAATCGCGTTTGATATCGCGCACGCGCACTCGATTGCATATTTGAGCGATGCCGTGCCTTTCAAAGTCGCCAGTTTCGTGACCGACGTCTGCAGTGTTCCGCAAGGAAAGTCACTATCACCGAGCGATATGAAGTCGAGCGTATGTGAACGCACCTTGGCTTCAAGGTCCCGAACCTGAAAGACCGTGACGCGGTGACCTCGGCGGCTAAGAACTCTACCAACCGCAGCCAAAGGATCGAGATGCCCCGAGACCGGAGGACAGATGATTCCAAAGTGTGCCATAAATGCGGGCGTTGTTTATCGTACCCGATTCGAGATGCACGTTAAACTCGTGAGAACACTCCTGCGTCATGCAAGGGCATTGTTACTAATCAGTTACATAGTTTGTCGGAGACACGAAGGAGATCTTTTTTGCCAGTAGAGAGAAAACTTCCGGGATGTATTCAGCACGCGAAGAACACGGCGGTTCTGCTCGCGGTTGTCTTGAGTATTGCCGTGAGCGCCCGTCCGCAGGTACCCGAAAATCCTCCGCCGCAAGGTGGAGAAATCCCGCGTCAGGAGGAGAACAAGACACCCCGGGAAAAAGCGAAAAACGAACGTTGGAACCTGTACTGGCAAGCAACATCGATCGGACAATACCACGGGGCTTTCAATTCCCCGTATGAGTCGCCCTTCAGCTTGCAACCCTACCCGGAGCGCGATGTTTCGTTAACCACTACGCTGTTTTTCGGTCTGCGCCTGGATCAGAATACACGGCTTTACTTCAATCCTGAGATCGCGGGCGGCCGAGGATTCAGCGGCGTGAACGGATTGGCCAACTCCTCTAACGGAGAATTGCCGCGCGTGGCAACGGCGACCCCGAAACCCTATCTCGCACGGCTGTATATATCGCACGATTTCGGATTCGGAAACGAGAAGGAATCATTCGACAGCGAGGAGAATCAGTTAGCGGGCGAACGTCCCATGACGCGTTACACCGTGATATTCGGCCGATTTACGTTGACAGATTTCTTCGATAACAACCGGTATTCACATGATCCGCGCACGCAGTTTATGGGTTGGGGCGTTATGTACAACGGAGCTTGGGATTATCCGGCGGACGTTCGCGGCTACACATGGGGATGGGTACACGAATTTCATACCAGGAACTGGTCCGTGCGATATGCAAGCGCGGCCGAACCGAGAGTCGCCAATGGTCTACGCTTCGACAGACGCATTCTGCGGGACCGTGGAGATGTGTTCGAAGGCGAATATCGTTACGCCGCAGGTAAGCACCCCGGGACAGTGCGCGGGCTGGAATATCTGAACCATGCGTATGCGGGCACTTACAGTGAATCTATTCAGATAGCGAAACAAACTGGCGGCGTGCCGGATATTACTGCAACTCGCCGCTCCGGCACGTTGAAATACGGTTTCGGCATCAACGCGGAACAGGAGTTGACGAAAGATATCGGCGTATTTGGACGGCTAGGTTGGAACGACGGCAAAACCGAGAGCTTCGCCTTTACTGCGATTGATCGGTTAGCGACGGTAGGTGCGTCGATCACCGGGCAGCGGTGGCGCCGCCCCTACGATACAGTGGCCACGGAAGTTACCGTGAGCGGGCTTTCGGCGGTTCACACTCAATATCTGGAACTTGGCGGACACGATTTTCTGCTGGGCGATGGACGTCTACGGTACGGGCGGGAATCCGTCTCGGAGAGTTACTATAGCGCTCGGCTGTTTCCCGGCTTTTTCGCGAGTTTTGATTTGCAGCATGTGGCGAACCCAGCGTATAACCAGGATCGCGGGCCGGTGTGGATTGAGAGCATCCGTCTTCACTGGGAACTTGGGAAAGAGTCGTTTTCGCAGGGACGGCGCTAGCTATTTCTTCTGGTGCGCGATGATCTGGCCTTTAATCTTCTCGTAAGTGGACTGCGGAATAATCTTCCGACTCGCCAAATCAGTTTTGGCGCGGTACGGCCTGCCGTCTATGATCTTTTTAGCCAACGCGGGACCGATTCCCGGCAAGGAGTCGAGTTCGTCCGAAGAAGCGCTGTTGATATCGATCAACGAGCCCTTTTTCGAAGAAGTATCGGCGCTCTTGGTCGTCTTTGGAGCTACGACCTTGGGTGGAGGCTGAGCCATCGAGAGACCGACGGCGACGAAGAGGAGGAGCAGCGTGCGGAGAAGTTTCATAGGCATAGTGTACTCCGAGGGCCCCGATGATGTATATGTTGGACGTATACTAAGGTTTGGATGACGGAGGGCAGAGACCCGTTAGACGAGTGTACCGGTTTCGATTGGGATGATGCGAACGTTCAGAAGAACTGGGAACGCCATCGGGTCACTCCGGAAGAATCCGAAGATGTCTTTTTTAATGAACCGCTCGTGATTCGGAGTGATGTTCGCCACTCGAAAAGTGAAAGAAGATATTACGCGTTGGGGCAAACGGGCGGCGAGCGGCGTTTGTTTGTCTCTTTCACCATACGACGAAAGCTGATTCGCGTAATCTCAGTTCGCGATATGAACCACAGAGAAAAGGACGTTTATGGCAACCGCTAAGAAACAGATTCCTGAGTTCCGCTCCGAAGAAGGCGAGCGTGAATTTTGGGCCGCTCACGACTCGACCGAGTTCATCGATTGGCAAAGCGCGCAAAGACGCAAATTTCCGAACCTGAAACCGACACTTCGAACAATTTCGCTACGCCTACCCGTGTCCATGATCGAAGATCTTAAAGTCCTTGCCAATAAACGCGATGTCCCCTATCAATCGCTGTTGAAGGTGTTCCTTGCAGAACGTCTGGAGCAGGAACGACGACGCGGATAGGACGGCGGTTGTCCTAGCCTATGCCGCCGGTTCCTGCTCTTCAGCGGCGCTAAAGTACGCGCAATCCGGATGATGGAAAACGAAGGCTGAAACACTGGCCTCGGGTTCCATCATGAATCCCTCCGTAAGTTGCACACCGATCTCCTCGGGCCGCAACAGGCGAAACAGCTTTGTTTGGTCTTCCAGGTTCGGGCAGGCCGGATATCCTAAGCTGTATCGCTTGCCGTGATAGCGCGAGGTGAATCGCTCGTGCATGGTTAGCGTCGGAGAATCGGGGAAGCCCCAGTCTTCTCGAATACGGCGATGCAGCCATTCGGCGCACGCTTCCGCCGTTTCAATTCCAAGCGCCTGAAGCGCATGGGCCTTAAAGAACTCGCCGCGTTCCTTCGCTTCCGTCGAGTGCTTAATAATTCCTTCACCCGAAGTAACGACGAACAGAGCGATATGATCGCGGCGGCCTTCCTGCGCATCGAGTACGTAGTCGCTCAAACAGAGACCGTCCGACTTGGCTTGTCGGCCAAACTGAAATGTTTCTAGCGGCGAATCGGATCCCGGCGAGAAGAGATGAACTTTGTTCCCGTCCCGCTCGGCTTCAAAGAACTGCCAGACCGCCCGCGCCTTCATGAACTCCGCAGCTTCACGTTTGATCTCCTCGACATTATGAAACAGTTCCAGCGCCTTCGGATCGCGCTCCACCAGAAGCTTCTCGAAATTGCCCTTGAAGCCAAGGTGACGCCCGTAGAGCATGAACGGATTGATGTAGCTCCACACTTCCGATAGGTGCGGGATAGCGCGGACTCTGCGGTCGAGATAAGGCGCGGGCGGAATCGGAATGTCCGTGCGAACTTTAGGACTGCGAACATCTCCTGATGGGATCACAACAGGAGCGGCTAAGGCCACTTCGACGGGCATGTCGCCGAAAATGTGCTGAGAGAGCACCTGCTCGCGCGTCTGCGGATCCATGATCTCGTTCATCAACCGCAGGCCCGTCATGGCGTCCTTGGCGTAGAAGGTGGGCGCGGTATAGTTCGGACCGATCTTGGTTTTTGTGAACTTTTCGGATAACGCCGCGCCGCCGACAAGCAACGGCACATTAATCCCCGCATCCTTAAAATCGCCAGCAGTAGTGACCATCTGCTGGGCGCTCTTAACAAGCAGACCGGACAGGCCGATCGCATCGGGCCGATGCTGTTTAAATGCTTTGATCAGGTCGTCCGAGGGAACCTTGATCCCGAGGTTCACGACAGTGTAGCCGTTGTTGCTGAGGATGATCTCGACCAGGTTCTTGCCGATATCGTGAACGTCGCCCTTCACCGTGGCAAGCACGATTTTGCCGCGTGCCGCAGTTTCAGCCTTCTCCATGAACTGCTCCAGGTGATTGACGGCGGCCTTCATCGCTTCCGCCGATTGCAGAACTTCCGCGACAATCAGCTCATTGTTATTGAACAGACGCCCCACTTCCGCCATCCCTGTCATCAGCGGACCGTTGATGATGTCGAGCGGATGGGTTCCTTCCTGACGCTTTAGCTCCAGGTCGGGAATAAGTCCATCCTTCGTGCCTTCAATAATGTATGTCGCGAGGCGCTGATCGAGCGGAAGAGAAGCGGCTTTCTTCTTGTCTTTCTTAACATTGCCCCGGAAGAAGTCGGCGATGGCGCCGATGTGAAACTGATTCACCGCGGCCTTCTGTTCATGCGATTGCAACCTCCAGTCGTCTGGAACCGCTTCGAGCACGGCGGCATTCGGATGATCGGCGGGAACGTCTGTCGGAGGAGTATTGAACAGCAGCGCTTCCGCAAGCCGCCGTTCTTCCGGAGGCAGAGAGGCGAAACGCTCCAACTTCTCAGCATTGACGATGGCGAGGTCAAGCCCGGCCTTGGTGCAGTAGTACAGGAAGACGGAGTTGACGACTTCCCGTGCGGACGCGGGCAGGCCAAAGGAAATGTTGGAGATACCGAGCACTGTTTTGACGTGCGGGACCTTCTCTTTAATGAGCCGGATTGCTTCGATAGTCTCGACTGCGCCGCCGATGTAATTCTCGTCTCCGGTGGCACACGGGAACACGAGCGGATCGATGATGATGTCCTCCGGAGCGATTCCGTACTTCGCCGTGAGCAGATCGACAGAACGTTTCGCGACAGCGAGCTTCCGTTCACGCGTGAATGCCTGGGCCTGCAACGGGTCTTCGTCGATGCACCCGACCACAAGTGCCGCCCCGTATTCACGCGCCACCGGACAAATGCGCTCGAACTTCTCTTCCCCGTCTTCGAGATTGACGGAGTTGATGATGCTCTTGCCCTGGCAGTAAGTGAGTGAAAGTTCGATGGAGCGCGGGTCCGTCGTGTCGATCATTACCGGCGCTTTGATTTTGCGAATCAGCTTTTCGTAGAAGAGCGGAATATCGTTCAGTTCATCGCGATCCGTCGATTGCAGACACACATCGATCACGTGCGCTCCGTTGCGAACCTGCCAGCGGGCGATTTCGGTCGCTTCTTCCCACTTCTCTTCGGCAATCATTTTCTTGAACAGCCGGGAACCGATGACATTAGTGCGTTCGCCTACAATCAGTGGGCGGTTACTGTCTTCGGCTTCGATAAAATCGATACCCGAGAAGTAAGTACGATGCGTCGATTCAGGGAGGACACGCGGCTTCTTGCCTTCCACCATTTGCGCCATGGCACGGATATGATCGGGCCGCGTGCCACAGCAGCCTCCGATTATATTAAGCCAGCCGTGATCGACAAAACGTTCCAACTGTGCCGCCAGCGTCTGGGGCGTTTCCAGATACTTCCCTGTCTCGCTGTCGGGCAAACCAGCGTTTGGATAACAGGAGACGCGCGTAGTCGCGAGTTCATGGATGGACCGGATGTGATCCGTCATAAACTCGGGCCCGGTCGCGCAATTAAGACCGATCGAAAGCAAATCGGCGTGCGCGATTGATACGTAAAGAGCTTCGGCAGTCTGGCCCGCAAGCATGGTGCCCATGGGCTCGATAGTCCCCGAGACCATCGTCGGAATGCGGTAATTCAGTTCTCGCCCCAGACGATCGACTGCCAAAAGCCCGGCTTTAATATTCCGCGTATCCTGGCAGGTCTCAAACAGAAGGATGTCCGCGCCTCCCTCAAGCAGCGCTTTCGCTTGATCGTAAAAGTTCGTCACCAGTTGAGGAAACGTGACTCCGCCGGTAACCGTAATGGCCTTCGTAGTCGGTCCGATGGACGCAGCCACAAAACGCGGACGCCCCGGTTTCGAATACTCATCCGCCGCTTGCCGGGCAAGTTTAGCCGCAGCGAAGTTCAGATCGTAAGCGCGGTCTTGAAGATTATATTCGGCAAGAACAAGGCGCGTACTGCCAAAACTGTTCGTTTCGACAATGTCGGACCCGGCTTCGTAGTAAGCCCGGTGAACGTCGAGGATCACGTCGGGCCGTGTCAGAACCAGGTTTTCATTGCAGCCTTCTAACTCCGGTCCGCCGAAATCCGCCGCAGTGAGATCGCGCTGCTGTAACATCGTGCCCATGGCTCCATCGAGCACAAGGATTCGGGTAGCGAGCGCGTCTTCGAGAGCCTGGCGGCGAATCTGCCGGGCCTCGTTCGTATTTGATGGCATTTTGGTTAGCGGGTTATCTTTTATTGTAACGAGCTAACCAAAGCGAGCTAATCAAAGAAGGACCGGCGCTTACTGCAATCTGTCCGGCTCCTGCTTCGCTATCCCAGATTCGGACTGTTCTTCGCTTTTTGGGTCTATGAGGTCGATTTCAGGCCTTTCCAACTCGGCTTTGCTGCCGTGTCCCCCATCGTCCCCTTGAACCTGAACTTGAATTGTTTCCATGATGTTGCCTCCAGTCAATTTCGAGCCGCGCGATGAAAGAAGACTACGTCGCTCGCCTCTTGACCGCGTACAAGTGCAAGTTTAGTGCCGTTTCGATTCCAGGCAAAGAAGATAATTTTTTCGCCACCGAAATGGGTTAGCTGGTGCGGCGCCCCTCCGCCAAACGGCTGACGCCAAATCTCGAAATGTCCCTCTCGGGAATCGATCTGGGGTGAATCAATGTAGTCGAGCGCTGAACCGTCGGGACTCCAGCGAACCGCGCTCTGGAGCGGCACATCCGGGAATTCTTTAATCACGTGTCCGTCCAGGAAAGAAAGGACGGCTACATGCCAGGACGAGGATGGCTCGCGGAGTTCGCAGGCGATCATCGATCCATCGGGCGAAAAAACGGGAGACCTCGCCTGATGATCCGTGACGGGCGCGGGGGCTCCTCCACTGAGCGGCACTTTCCAAAGCGATTGCCGGTTCGAAATGGACGAGCCGTAGACGACCCATTTGCCGTCAGGCGAGACATCCGGCTTCTCATCGATATTGGTGCCACGGGTAAGGGCATGGCGCTCGTTCGTTCGAGTGTCGAGGCGCCAAACGTTAAAGTCGTTGCCGGCGGAAGGGCAATTGGATGTATAAACGGCGGCGGCTTGCCCCGGAACGGCAGCGGGCTCCCTCTGCAAACATCGTTCCGGCGAGGCAAGCAGATGCACGTCTCCAGTGTTCCCGACGCGAGAAAGATTCAGACTGCCCGTCCGTCCGGAAGGAACAATTATCGTGTCGTCGCTTGCCCAGGTAAGCGAACTGATTTCCTCAGTCTCCGGAACGATCTTGCGGGCGAGGGCAAGATCACCGGCGTCCGCGACCCAGATCGATGATCGCCTGTCTAGCCTGACAGCCGCCAGCGTCTGACTGTTGGCAGTGGCGCTGATGCCGTCGAAACTGACCATATCGGAGGAGATGGCACGCGAACCGCCGGTCGGCAGGAACAGTTGCGACAGCTGCTTTTGTTCGATAGTCTGCGGTCGCCCGGTGAAGACCAGCAAAGATCCGGAATCAAGAGACGCCTGCGAAGTCAACGAGCGCATCCCCTGAACCGAGAACTGCCGTTTTAGCTTGCCTTCAACCGTATAGATTGAGGCTACCGGCTGTGTTGGCTGGCCAAGGCGCTCTGGATATACGACTGCGGCGATAGCGTGCTCGCGAGGCAGCCAGGCTAGTTGCGCCCAAATCTCGGTTTCTGGAAGCGAGACGATGGCCCGGATGTCGTGGATGTTGCTCCCTTGCGCAGTCAGGATCGAGTCTTCGTTCGTGCCGTTATTTTCCGACCGGCGCTTGAAGGCGAAGGATGTCCCGCCCGGCAAGAACGTAACCGGCCCATCAATGTCCCGCAACACAGGGCTGGGCGGGCTTTGTTCGACAGTCTTCACGGGCACTGTGAAGAGCATCCCCAACGACCGCTTCATATCTCGCAACACGAAAAACAGATTCTGGCTGTCGGGTGAAAACGTCAGGCCCGCATAGTGATCGACCGCCACCGGCAGGCTCTGCTCGGTGCGGGTCTTCAGGTCTCGAACCCGAAGGATCTCCACGCCGGAACTTCCCGCTACGTACGCCAGATGCTGTCCATCGGGAGAAATAGTCGCGAGCAGGACATTCCCGTCAAACGTGACGCGTTCGGTCTGGCCGATTTCAAACCAATGCGGTCCCAGGACGCTCCACCTGCCGTTCAGTGGCCACCACCACAAGCTGATCGCGGCGGCCATGACGGCAACTATCGCAAAGGGGAGGAAATGGCGGGTCCGCGGCTTAGGAGCGTTTGCAATCCGCGACGGCGCCGGGTTTCCGGAATGGCGCTGGACAGATTGGAGATCCGTGAGTAGCTCATTCACCGACCTGTAGCGATGGTTCCGGTCCTTAGTGAGTGCGCGAGTGATAACGGCGGCAAGACCTTCAGGTAGAAATTCTTTATCCGGAATAGCCCGTGGAGGGTCATCGAGAATCGATACGATGACATGGTGATCGGTGTCGCCCTCAAAAGGTGGATGCCGCGCCACTATCTCATACAGCACGACGCCGAGGCTCCAGATATCGGAGCGCTCGTCTATCTCATCGCCGCGCGCTTGTTCGGGCGACATATAGCCCACCGTGCCGAGAACCGAGCCGGGCTGCGTCCAGGAGTCGTGCCGTGACTGTCTTTTGGTCGAGCGCTCAGTGAGCTTCGCAAGGCCGAAGTCGATCACCTTCACATAGCCATCGGGCCGGATCATGATGTTAGTCGGCTTCAGATCGCGGTGGATGACACCGGCGGCGTGGGCGGCAACAAGGGCGGACGCGACCTGCGTTGTGATGTCTAGCCCCTTGTGGAGATCGACCGCGTTCCGTTCGAGGGCGGAACGGAGCGTCACACCGTCTACGAACTCCGACACGATAATGTGTTCGCCTGCAATCTCGGTAAATTCGTAAATGGTGAGGATATTGGGATGGTTCAGAGCGGACGCCGTACGGGCTTCCTGCTGAAAGCGGTGAAGGAAGAGGGGTTCCGCAGTCAATTCGGGCGGCAGAAACTTCAGCGCGACGTGACGGCCAAGACGGGTATCGAGGGCCAGATAGACGTGCCCCATTCCGCCCGCCCCGAGTTCCCGGACTATCCGATAGGAGCCGAGTTGGGCGTTCGGGCCTAAGCCTTTGCGCGTGGCAATAGGCAGCGACCGCTTGGTTAAGCGGAGGAACGTCTTCGTGATTTCGTCACGGAGGCTCGGCACTGGCTATGATTGTCGCGCAACCGTTCGCGAAACCCCTGTGAAACAATCGGTCGGCCCAGCCACTTGATCAGAAGCTTTGAGAAATTCGTGTTCCGAGCCACTTGCTTACGCGCGTGGTTCTGTCAAGATTACTGCAATCATTGGACCAGCGCAACAGAACCGTGACCGTGAGGGAGCGGTCCTCGATTCTTCACAGCTTCTCACGCGCGTGGTTCTGCAACCAGCGCTACCGAGCCGCGGCCGCAAGCAAGCGGCGCCTTCCGCGTTCAGACCTTGACGTGAAGGCTGTTATGAATAGCGTAAAGCGCCAGTTCCAGCCGATCGGAAACGCCTAGCTTATCGAAAACGTTATGAAGGTGATTTTTCACGGTCTGTTCCGTGATAAACATTTTCTCGGCGATCTCTTTGTTCTTGTAACCTTGAGCGATTAACACGATGATCTCGCGCTCGCGCTGGCTGAGTTGTGCCCGTTCCCGGATTGGCTTCCCATTAGAAGAAGGGGCCGGAAAATCGGCGGGTGAGGCGAATTGCCGGATTACCGCGGCTGTGGTGTTCGAATCGAGCCAGATTTCGCCAGCCTGCACCTTCTGTAGACTCTTCTCGATCAGCGCAACCGGCCCATCCTTAAGAAGCACGCCGGAACAACCGAGCTTCATCGCTTCGACAAACTCGTCTTTTTGCTCGCTGGCTGCGAAAATCATGACCTTCGTACGCGGCGCCCGCGTTTGTATGCTGCGTAAAACCGTAAGCCCGTCCACTCTGGGCAATTTCAGGTCCATCAGAACGATGTCGGGGTCGAGGTGGACGGCTTTATCGATCGCTTCCATGCCATCGGCGGCTTCGCCGACAACCTGGATGGTTGTATGTTGGCCGAGAACAGACCGAAGTCCTTCCAGAACAATTGGTTGTCCGTCGGCGATTAACACGCGGATAGGTACTGTTGACATCCACTCTCCCCGAAATCCTGTTCAAACCGGGTAGTACTCCTCATACCGAATGAACTAGAACTCCGATACTACTTGCTACGGATTATAGTGCTAGAGCTTCTAGAAAATTCTAAGCACAACTGGCGGAATCTTCACCAGCACCAAACCCTAAAGTACTATTCGGCTCACTTGGCCAAATTCTACAGCACTTTTCCACAAGTACTAACGTTTTTCGAGACGCCGCCCCCGGAAACGGTCCTAGGTCGCAGGGACCGGGGATTCAAGGGCCGGTTTCTTACAATATGTTCATGGCCAAGTTGTCGATCAAAGATCTAGACCTCAAAGATAAAACTGTCTTCATCCGGGTGGACTTCAATGTGCCGCTCGCACCTGGGGGCCAAGGGATCACGAGCGACAAGCGTATACGGGCATCCTTGCCAACGATCCAATATGCACTCGAACACTGTGCGGGCGTAGTGCTTGCAAGCCATTTAGGGCGTCCCAAGGGCAAGAGAAATAGCGAGATGAGCTTGGCCCCGGTGGCGGTCCGGTTGAGCGAACTACTTGGACGTCCCGTGACGATGGCTCCCGACTGCATCGGATCTGAAACAGGCGCGCTGAAGCCTAAGCCGGGCGAGGTTCTGCTGCTCGAAAACCTGCGCTTCCACTCGGCGGAGGAGGCCAACGATCCGGAATTCTCGAAGCAATTGGCCTCCATGGCGGACATTTATGTCAACGATGCCTTCGGGTCGGCCCACCGGGCCCATGCATCCACGGTCGGGATTGTCTCCCACTTGCCGATCGCGGCAGCTGGTCTGCTGATGGATAAAGAACTGGAATGGCTCACCAAAGCGAGCAAGAGTCCAGAGCATCCATGTGTGGCGCTGATTGGCGGAGCTAAAGTATCGGACAAGATCGAAGTAATTCAGAATCTCTTAAAGGTTGTAGACAAACTGCTGATCGGTGGCGCAATGGCTTATACGTTTCTCCGGGCAAAGCACGAAACGACCGGCAAGTCGCTGGTCGAAGAGGACAAAATCGAACTGGCGCGGCAGCTCCTGGACGCAAACGGGGACAAATTGGTGTTGCCGGTCGATCACGTCGTCGTGCGCGAGATCAAGCCTGGGGCGGCAAATGAAGTGGTCACAACGATTGCCGCGGACCAGATTGCGGTCGATATCGGCCCGAAAACGATTGAAGAGTACGCAACGATCATCGGCGAGGCGAAGACCGTCATCTGGAACGGCCCGATGGGAATTTTTGAGATGCCGCCATTTGACAAAGGCACGGTAGCGCTCGCGATGGCAGTCGCGGAATCCGGCGCGGTTTCAGTCGTAGGCGGTGGAGATTCGGAAAAGGCGATCAAGAGTGCGGGCGTTTCAGACAAGATTACCCATGTCTCTACCGGCGGCGGAGCTTCGCTTGAATTTCTGGGCGGCAGCGAGTTGCCCGGCGTTGTAGCGCTTACCGAGAAGACTGGCGCGTCGGCTTAAGCCGCGGCGCGGCCCTATGCCGTACCGACGTAAGAAGAACCCTTGAGCGTTGACCGTCAACGGATCCCCGGCTACTTTAGGCTATGCGTTCTTGCTCATGGACCTTGTTGACTCTCCGTCGCGTCGAACGTCAACTCGGAGGTTTTATCCTCACCGCCTGCTTTATGATTTTGACAATTCTGCTTGTTGTGGCAGCCGCAAAGAGCGCCTCGGCAAGATGGCAGGTCGTCACGGCCGCAACCGCCGCTACGACGGGCGATTGATCCGTGCCAGACGGGAACCTAACTAAAGTTTTGGCACACGTCCGCCGATCACTAGAGCATGGCCAAAGCGCCATCGAAAGCAGTTCCTCATGGAATCTAGTGAAAAGCGGCAGTTTGTCATCTTTGCTCCCTGGCCCCCGTTAAGCAGCGGAGGAGTAAACCACGTCGTAAATGGCATAGCGGAAGCCGCGAGAGAATTCTACAATCCAGTCATCGTTGTAACGAGTTGGAATCGCCACGAGCAATGGGCCGGTCCGTGGCTTCCCATGCCTTATTTCAAACATTCAAGGCCGTTCGGATTCTTACTCCGGTTGATTCCGAATATGCTTCGTCTTCGAAAAATGTTGCGGGGCGCGGTAGCCGCAAACCCGCATTTTTTGAGCTTGGAATGCATCCCGCTGGTGCTTCTGCGGCTCCTGCGATGCGGGCCGCCCGTGATTATGTCTATCCATGGCGCCGACGTGACGGAAATCCTCGCGACCACCGGCTTTGAACGAAGGCTCTGCCGCTGGCTATTCGAATCGGCAGATCTGGTCGTGGGTTGTTCCACCGACCTGACGAAACGATTGTTGGAAGTGTGCCCGAAAGCAAAGACCAAAGCCATATTCAACGCGTCACCCGTCCCGCCGCGGCTATCTCCGGCACGCCCTCTCGACCGTCCTTACCTGCTTTGTGTGGCAGGCTTCGTAAAAAAGAAAGCGCACGAGGTGCTCATCTCCGCCTTTGCCAACGTCGCAAAAGATTCCCCCGATCTCCAACTGGTGATCATAGGTTCCGACGGTCCAACTCGGCCGGAAATCGAATCGCAAATCCGAGATCTGAAATTGGAAGATCGCGTTCACGTGCTTATAAACCAACCCAGTGCCGAGGTGTGGTGGTGGATGCATCACGCTGAGGCGTTCATACTGCCCTCTCGCGAAGAGCCTTTCGGAATTGTTCTGCTGGAGGCGGGCCGCTCACGTGTTCCGGTTGTGGCTACTCGAGTTGGTGGAGTACCCGAATTTCTCATCGACAAGGAGGACGGGCTACTTTGCTATCCTGACCAGCCAGACCAACTTGCTCAGGCCATCCGTGAAACTCTGGCAGACAAAGAGCAACGCGACTACCGCGTCCAAAACTTCTACGAAAAGGCAAGCGGTTTTACTTGGTCCAGGACGTTTTCGGAATATCGGTCCGCTGCCGGCCTGCTTTAAAGCTGTGTTGTCGAGTAACTTGGTGGGCCCTGTAGGATTTGAACCTACGACCAAGGGATTATGAGTCCCCTGCTCTGACCGCTGAGCTAAGGGCCCGCGTTGACTACCGTATTGTAGCGTTCATCGAAAACAAAGCGCCTACGCTAAGCACCAACCGGCGCGCCATTTGCACTGAGCTGCTGAATCATAATATGGGCGGCTTCCTGGCTGGCGGCTTTTTTTGAGCTTCCGTTGGCGCGGCTGGCCTGCTCACCGATCTTCACTTCAACGGTGAATACTTTCGCGTGCTCCGGACCACTCGTCGCAACCGTCGCATACCTCGGTATAGGCAACCCAAGCGCCTGTGTTTTCTCCTGCAAGACACTCTTATAATTCAGCAGGCCGATAGCTTCCGCCTCGTGGGGGTCTTCAAGCACGTTCACCACGTGTTCATGAACGAACTTTCGGGCCGCGTCGATCCCGCCATCCAAATGCATCGCCGCAATGATCGCCTCAACCGCATCGGCCAGCAGAGTCTTTCGTTCCCTGCCGCCATTTCGTTCTTCACCCTTGCCGAGCAACAGCGATTGCCCGAGATCCAGTTCCAGTGCGCACCGGTGAAGATGCGTGCTGCTAACCAGATGAGCTTTCAATTGCGAAAGCTCCCCTTCGCAGGCGCCGGGGTTCCTCACAACTAGAAATTCGCTCACAACAAAGCCCAGGATCGAGTCGCCAAGAAACTCCAGCTGTTCGTTGTCGCGACTCTCCGGTCCTTCGAGGTGCTCGGAAGACCGGGAGCGATGGGTTAGCGCCCGGGTGAGAAGTTCACGCTGCCGAAACCGGTATCCAAGCCTTTCTTCGAGAGCTTCGGCCGACGGCGTCATGGAACCGCTCCCGTTACTTGGCTCCAGCGGCTTTCAGCTTTGTCGCAACGCTCTTCTGCCCCTCGGCATAGGTTTTAACTTGCGGAGGAAGGTTGGGCATAGCGAGCACTTTGTCGGCGGTAGCAATGGCCTGGTCGTATTGCTTACTATCGACGTAAGCTTTTGATAACCGGGCCTCGGGGATGGGATTCGTCGGATCCGCACTCGCCGCAGCCTCAAGGTTCTTGACCGCGTCAGGGAAGTTCTTACTCAGAACGGCGGCTTGTCCTAGAGCATCGTAGGCCTGGGAGGTCATGTGCTGTTTGTACTCCGGCCACTGGGCTGCAGGAACTCCCTCAGTAGGGGTTGTCGTCGTCTTCACAAGATCGAGAGCCTTGTTGGCATAATCGTTAATTTTTTTCAGGCTCTGGTCTTTGTCCAAATCGTGCTCGTGCGTGTTCTGGGCGATCGATTCTGCCAGTACTACGCGAGCCAGAATGGCATTTGGATCGTTCTGAATGGCTCGTTCGCCCCACACGAGAGTTTCGGCGTAATCGCCCGTCGCCTGAGCGGCTTGCACGGCCATTCCCAAAAGCATGGGTTTGTATTCGGTATCGGTGAAGTTCTCCAGTGTGTCTTTGATCGCCTGAAGCTCTGCCTTGGCATCGTTCGCCTGGGCCGCAGCCTGCACCTTCTTCAGAGAATCTATTTCTTTCTGCGATTTCGGTTGTGGCCCAGAAGACTTCTGCGCTGGTTGTGGAGTCTGTGCCGCTGGTGTATAGGCAAACGCCGCGCTCGGCACGATTACTAAGGTCAGAGCGCCCAAAAAACTGACAATCCGCTTTTTCATTGCTTTTTATCTCCTGAAGATGAAGAAATGTTGTGTAACCCGTTCTCGGCTGCCTGACGCGCCATGGGAGAAGCCCCATCCATAGCGAGCGCCAACTTAAATTGTTCGTTTGCGTTGCCCGGATCGCCGGAGGCGATAGCGAGCCGGCCCAGGTAAACGTGAGCCCAGGCTGTAATGACCGGATCGGGATTGGCCTCCGCCGTCCGCCGAAACAGCTCTACCGCCTCATCCTTTTTGTTTTCCCGTAATGCGATACGCGCCAAGCCATAATAAGCTCGCCCCTGCATGGCCTTATCCGTCGTCTGTCCGAAGACACTTTTGAACAGTTTAGCCGCATCGTCGTACTGCCCGCTTTCGTAAACGCCCTCCGCGGTCTGTAAGGATTCCTCCGCCGGATCGAGTTGCATCTTGGCGGGCGGGACTACCACGCGAGCGGCCACTGTCGGCAGGAAGTTCACCTTCTTTAGACGCTTTTCTTCTTTATGAACATCAATCGCAGAGACCAGATCGGGATAGTACAACCGCAAAGCCTCGTCCTGCTTCTCGTAGGCCGGAAGGAGGTCGGCGAAAGCTGCGGTTAGGATGAAGCCTTCACGCATGGATTGATTCACAAACGCCTGCTTCTTATCCACCCCGCCGTGCATCAATCGGCTGTCAATCGCTTTGATCAAACACTTGGTAACCAGCAGCGAAAAATCGTCCTTATATACGGGGTCAAGCGCTGGGGCTTCCTCGGCGAACTTCTGTAAAGGTTTCTTGTCTTTGATAATTTCGGTGTATTTAAAGGTCAGCGGATCCAGCAGGTAGGCCAAATAAGCGTCGCGAATTTCATCGAGGACCGGTACGCTGGTCGGCGTGATCACGACATAATAATCGTCGCGATAGCTTCGCACCTGAACCTGATCCGGAGCGCCCAGCAGATCCAAATAGACCTGAAAACGCCTGCCGAGATAGCCGGATGGGTTTCGCACATACCCGTTCGCCTCGAAAAGGGTGTTGATCACCGGTTCCTGGTAATCGCTAATGGCCGCGAGATAAGCTTTCTGAGAGCGATTCCACAAATCTTCCAGGTTCGCTTCCTTGTAGAACCGGGCCAGGAGTTCACTGAAACCCTTCAGTGCCGCTACGTCTGGCGGAACTTGCTTGTCCGAAACCTGAAAATCCGGAGGCGCCCCCGCTACCAGGGCGAACGAGATGTATTGGCCTAAGTCGGCCGTCTCCGACTGTTTCTTATGAGCCTTGTAGAAGGCCTGCAGCTCCGGAAGAGAAGGAATGTTTCGCTTGGCCAGTTCCGCGCGAATCTGCGTCCTTACTTGATATCGATGGTTAAGCGGCGAGTCCATCCCCGCGTCATACCCGGCTGCATTGATGGCCGCAAGAGTAGAGAATAGGGTAATGCTAGTTCCGAACTGACTTTCGACGCTGTTGGAACCCGCGGCATTCGGGGCCTGCGGTGCGGCGCCGGCGTTCCCAGGGAAAGTCGCCAACGAAAGAAGTATGGGGAAGATAAGGGCAGCGGAGGGGCGAATCAAAGACGACCTTGCGTTCGGAAAAATATGTCTGAAACCCAGTGTATCCCAGTCGCCGAGGTTGGCGGACGCTTCTTACCCGGGGTGGCGTAAGCGCTGTGAATCAAAACCGTTGAGATACTCATCCATTAACAGGAGATTTTATGGCAGGTATTAACACACTGACCTTTACCGATGCTGGCTTCGACAGCGACGTGATCAATTCGGAGGTTCCCGTTCTGGTGGACTTCTGGGCCGAATGGTGCGGTCCATGCAGGATGATGGGACCGACGGTGGACCAAGTCGCCACGGATTATTCCGGCAAGGTCAAGGTCGGCAAACTGGACGTCGATTCTAACCAGCAGACCGCTTCGCGTTACGGAATCCGTGGTATCCCTACGCTCCTACTGTTCAAAGGCGGCAAGGTTGTTGACCAGAAGGTCGGCGCGATTGGTAAGCCGGAATTTCAGAAAATGCTGGATTCACATCTGTAAGGACCTGTAAATTGTTGATTTTCGAAGCGCCACGGCTGGAACGTGGCGCTTTTCCTTTCTAGCCGCTCCAAAAGACGTTAGCCGCCCGAAAAATCTCATCTTTCCTCTAATGCTCACCGCGCGCTCCGCCGATGAGGATAAGTAAGAACGGAAGGGATTAACTTGGCAAGCGGAAAACGAGTACAACAGATTCTAGTCGCGGACGATCACCTGCTTTTCCGGCGGGGCTTACGGACAGTGCTGGCGCCGGAATCCGACCTGGAGCTTCTAGCTGAAGTTTTCACATTGGACCAAGCCCTGGCCAAAGCTCAGGAGCATTTGCCCGATGTGCTGCTGATGGACGTGGCGCTGCTTGAAACGGCTTCAGAGCCGGATCTGGTCGCACTCCGGCACATGCAAGCTTCCCTACCGGTCCTCTTTATGGCGTCCGCGGACGAGCCTCGATACCTGGAACTCGCCATGAGTGCCGGAGCGCGCGGCTATATGCTTAAGAATTCCACGCCTGTCCAGTTGCTGGCGGGCATTCGGCGTGTTGCGCAGAGCAATGCGCAGGAACCGCAGATTTTATCGAATACGGCAGCCGATCTACGCGCTCTCGCCGGTTCCAGCCAACAATACGCTAGAGGAACGGCGCTCACCTCCCGCGAGCAGGAGATCTTGCGGTTACTGGCTGAGGGTCGAACGGTCCGCGAGACTGCCGAGGAACTCGGGTTGAGCGCGAAGACAGTAGAAGCGCACAAGCTGAATCTGATGCGCAAGCTGGACATCCACAACCGGGCCACATTGATCGAATATGCCATAGAAAAGGGATTCATTCAGCCCGCCGTCGCCGCCTGACGATAATCCCGTACCAGCGGACTTGATACGCTTCCATTGAGAGATGGGTCGCTGATCTATGGGTAAGTTTCTTCTAGGCGTGTTCGTCGGATTGGTAGTAGCGGTTCTGGGACTGTTTGTCATCGGCCTTGCGGTGGGCAAATTATTCGCCAATAAGCAGCCAACTATCGCCGGTAATTCCGTTCTTGTTCTGGCACTCGAAGGCGACCTTCCCGAGGCGGCCCCGGTCGAAATACCAATTCCTTTCATTGAGTCTCGCGCCATGCCGTCGGTCCGCGACGTTTGGGCATCGTTACATGCCGCGGCGGCCGACAACCGTATCAAAGCGCTTGTGATCGCTCCGCGCGGATTGGGTGTCGGTTGGGGCAAGCTGGAAGAACTGCACGAGGAATTGCTGGAATTCAAAAAATCCGGAAAGCCAGTGTACGCCTATCTGCAGGGAGCTGGCTCGCGGGAATACTATCTGGCCTCGGTCGCGGACAAGATTTATCTCTCACCCGACGACATGCTCGATGTAAAGGGGTTCCGGCTGGAAACGATGTTTCTTAAAAACACGCTGGATAAGCTGGGCGTCACGGTGCAAGTGGATCATATTGGCCGGTTCAAAGATGCCGGCGACATGTTTACCCGAACCAACATGACTCCTGAGACCCGCGAGGTTCTGAACCAGGTTCTCGATCAGGTCTACGGCGACTTCTGCACAACGGTGGCGCTCGGGCGGCATAAGACCGGCGATGATATTCGGGCCCTGATTGACCAGGGGCCGTTTATGGCCTCTCAGGCTAAGGGCAGCGGATTAGTAGACGAACTGGGCTATGAAGATCAGGTTTATGCGGAGCTGAAAAAGAAGACTGGTTCGGATCTGAAGAAGCTAGACATTCGCAGTTACGTGCATGCCGTTTCCGAGAAAGGCGATCACATCGCCCTGATTGTAGGGCAAGGCGATATCGTGCGAGGCGATGCGCAGAATTCCTACGGCACATCGCAAGTCCTTTCCTCTGGGAGCATCGAGAAGACCATTCGGCAGGTGAGAAATGACAGCAGCATCAAGGGCGTCATCCTGAGAGTTGATTCTCCGGGCGGTGACGCGGTAGCTTCGGACGAAATTCTTCACGAACTCAAGCTGCTGAGCAAGGCAAAGCCGCTGGTGATTTCGTTCTCCGATGTTGCGGCATCCGGCGGCTATTTTGTCTCGATGACCGGCGATCCTATTCTGTCTTATCCGAATACTCTGACCGGATCTATCGGCGTACTTTATATCCGGCCAAACACGCGGGACCTATATAACAAGCTGGGCATTCAGGAGGATATTCTTACCCGAGGCAAGATGGCCGACATGGATTCCTGGTACCAGCCTCTTTCGGACGCGGAGCACCAGAAGCTGCATGAGGCGATTCAGAGTACCTATCAATCGTTCGTGAGCAAGGTTGCCTCGGCACGCAGGAAGAGCTACGACCAGATCGATCCGCTGGCTCAGGGACGGGTTTGGATGGGACAGCAGGCTCGCGAGAACGGATTGGTGGACGAACTCGGCGGTTTGGACCGAGCGGTGGCACTCATCCGTCAAAGAGCCAAACTTTCCGCGAATGGCGCGACGGACCTGATCCCGTATCCGCCCAAGCGCAGCCTGATCGATGTTCTGACGAACTCCTCACCCGAAAGCGTTGCGGACGCGGCAGCCGAAAGCAAGCTACGCAAACTGATGCCGATGCTGCCAAGCCGCGCCATGCTTCAGGGGGGCATTTTGAAGGTGATGCCCTACCGCGTAAATATTCAGTGACGGTTTAGCAGAATGCGGCGGTGGACGAAACACCCGATCCGCTGAGCACGATCTGCATCTTTGCCAATGCGCTCTTATGGATCTGAGACACGCGGCTCTCGTTGACGCCGAGCATGCTGCCGATCTCTTTCATGGACATGTCAGCTTCGTAATAGAGCTTCACAACCTGCTGATAGCGCTGCGGCAGGTTCTGCATTGCCGAGCTGAGCTTGTGGCGCATTTCCGAACGGGCGAAGACCTGATCGGGACACTGTGCGGGAGAACTGGGAACTTCGCGAACCGGCACGTCTTCGCGGTCGGTAGAGCGCTGGCGGACAGCCGCAAGTCCGAAGCTGCGGAAGTCGATCATCAGAGTCTGCCAGCGGCGGGCGTCAATTCCCATGGCGTCGGCAATTTCCGCGTGGCTGGGGGTGCGGTTCAGTTTAATTGTCAGTTCGCGGGTGACCGCTTCCATTTGCTTATACTGTCTGCGGGCATCGCGGGAGGCCCAGTCAAGCTGGCGGAGGCTGTCCAGGATCGCACCACGAATCCGGTGCTTGGCATAAATCGGGAATGAGACTTCCTTCTCCTCCTGATATTTGGTTGCCGCATCGAACAAACCCATGGTTCCGGCGTGGACCAAGTCGTCTAACTCCGTGTGAACGCCGAGACTTCTCTGGACATGGCTGGCGATTGCGTTTACCAGGTGCAGATGCTCCAAAATCAACTGGTCTCGTTGAGCATTGTCCTGTTGAGCTTGTTTGTCGGTAAGAGCGGTCTTTGTGGCGGCGTTCATTTGTCTTTCTCCCTGTCTTGCTTTCGCAATAGAGAAAGGCATCCGGACCGCCAGCGGCCGATTAGGTCAAATTACGAAACGAATTAATTCTGTAAGTAATTGATACAAAGCTCCTTGCGGCTGATCCGTGCAGGCTGTGGGTTCGTTCCTCATTTTCAAATTGGCTCAAAAAGAGGCTTTCCGTCCCGGCGCGGATTCCAAAATGGAACCGGCGGTTCAGTTTGAAACAAAGCGAGGGCCGCGCGTCCAGAGCAGACGTTTTCGCAATAGATAGGATTTTCCCGAAGGGCCGTTTTTCTGTTTTGAGGCGGTATATTTAGTGGGGCTATTTCGGTGGATGCTGCTTTGTGTGCTGCTGTCGTTTCTGCTGCTGGGGTAGTGGGATTGTAGAATGCTTACAACCTCTGCCGCCCGGACGACGGGTGAGCGTAGCAAGTGCAAGCCGAGGGGGATCACGCACCCGAAGGGCGTCCGAAGGACGGGCTGCAACGAAGCGAAGCTTGGGCACACGGCTTGCGCGCGCGTCGAGCGAAGCTCCCTCGGATGAGGGAGATTAGCTATCTCTTCTAGTAGATCGTTTCATGTAAAAGGATACTGATTAGCCGGTAGTGAGCGCGTCAAAC
>JALYVD010000003.1 GCA_030853405.1 Acidobacteriota bacterium
CAGCGGACGACCGGTTCGAGACCGAGCTCAACGCAGATTTGCTGAAGTTTCCCGGCCTCCGGGCCGTTGCCGACGATTCGGACTTCGAGCTGAGGAATGCGATCCCGCAACAGAGCGGCAGCCTGCAGCAACAGCTCCAGACGCTTGCGCGGATAGAACCGGCAAACCGATAAGACGGTAAATTTGCGCGGGTCCGGAGCAGCAGGATTGGCGCGGAATAATTCGCGCCAAGCATCCAAGTCGATCAGTTCCGGCACGACCACAGCATTGCTGACGCCATAGAGTTCTTCGAGGCGCTGAACGCAGTATTGGCTTATCGTAATGACTAAGCTGGCGCGCCGGGCATGTTTCGCTTCCAGCCGAGCCTGCAACGCCATGCTCGCCCACGTGCCACCCCGCTCGAAACGGACTGCATCTCCCAGCACGCCCTTGATACAGGCGACATGGGGGAGTGAATTCCGTCTCCCGGCGATTGTGTAGCCGTCGGCGTCGATTCCGACCGTCGCGTCGCCGCTGAAATTGCGCCATCGCAAGGTCTCGTTGAACAAAATGCGTGTGACTGCATAGATCGGAGTAAGCACGCGCGGAGTAACCAGGGCAACGTCGGTTCCAAGCTGACCAAGAGCTTCGACCAAAGTTCGCGTTCCGGTGTAGCACCCGCTCCCTCGCTGCACATCCAAGGGAATCGCGGTAACGAAATGAAGCAGACTCACGTGCCGTATCCAGAGCGTACCGGCAGATGATTTGGTTTCATGTGTGTTGGTTCCCCGGGCTGTTCTTGGCGAACGATTTTACCGTTCCCGGAGCCCCCATGCGCAAGGGAGACGGCAAGAACCTTGCTACACACCAAAGCATCCACCCTCCGCTCCAGCAAACACCCTTCGCTTTCCTGCCGCCGTCCTCCTTCGGTCCACAATTCAGAATGGGGAACAGCAAAACCATTCTTAGGGTTCACTAACAGCGACGATCCAATCGTCTTAATTGTTTCGAGGAAGTAGCGTCAGTCTTCTGACCGGAAGTATGTCTTGAGATTCTAATTTCGCGAATACCGCCCACTCTGCCATGCTCGGTGGTGATGCAGTCTATGGTGGGCATAGTGTGGGTTTCTGTGTTCGCTCGCTTCAGTTTGCGACAGAATAGCAGCCTTTATCGCATTTGGGTCGCAACTCCCGCAGTTGTTACCTTCTGAAGTGGGTTGCCGGAGCGATGCTTTGGGTCCTCCGGAGAATGAATCGCACCGAGTGGATTGCTGCGCGTCGGGACGACGCGATTCGGACTAGATCCATTACGCCCGTAACGGAATGATAGCCGGCGAAATGGAACACGTCGCCCGTCGCGAAGGCATCGCCGCCGAACTGATTCGGGAGGAAGTGGCGCGGGGGCGGATGATCATTCCGGCCAACATTCACCACCGTACTCTCGAGCCCATGTATATAGGCGTGGCTTCCAAATACAAGATCAACGCCAACATCGGGAACTCGTCCACCACTTCAAATATCGACGAAGAACTCGTCAAACTCCAGTACGCAGTGAGATTTCGGGCGCCTTTCTACACATTGGGACCGCTGGTGACCGACATTGCGCCGGGATACGATCACATCACTTCAGCCATTGGTGCTGCGCTCATCGGCTGGCATGGCGCATCCATTGCTTTGTTACGTCACGCCCAAGGAACACCTCGGCCTGCCCAATCGCGAAGATGTGAAACAAGGCATCATCGCTTATAAGATCGCAGCGCACGCGGCCGACGTTGCCCGTCATCGCAGTGGCGCTCGCGAGCGGGATGATGAACTATCGCGTGCCCGCTTCAACTTTGACTGGAAGCGCCAGTTTGAACTATCGCAGGATCCGGAAACCGCACGCGCTTATCACGACGAAACCCTGCCGGAAGAGGGCTTCAAGGATGCAGCGTTCTGCTCGATGTGCGGCCCCAAATTCTGCTCCATGAATCACTCAGCGAAGATGCAGGAATTCACGGAAAAGAACGCGGCCGCAGTGCTGTCCGCGCAGAACCTAGTAGATCTTCAATGACCCGTTCCCGCCGTTCGACTTACGGACGTCCCTGGCAGGGGCAGTTCAGCGGTTACGTGTGCCTAACTGCCAATGCCCATCCCAAGTGGATCAAGTGCTTCTCCACCAATCCATCTCCTGACGAGTGCCAGAACGAACGCAGCACTTGAAAGCATTACAGACGCTGCTGTCGGCCGATCATCAGGAAGTCTGACGAGAATCGCCCAGATCACAATCAAGAGAAGGATCACTCCAACCTCGCCAGCGGCGCGCGACAGCCGAATGGCTTCAGCTTGGCTACGAGCGAGAGCCGCCAGCCAATTAACGAACCGCCAACTTTCCAACGCCACTTCACCAGCGATTCCCGCAGATACCGCCCAAAGCGACACCATCCCAAGCACTGGATCTCTGTTAACGAGATAAGCCGCATCGAATACGAGCGATAGTGCGAGACACCTGAGTGGGAAAGCCTTAAGCATCGGGTGTCCTCGACGGCCCAAGGTTTTTGCGTCCTGTTCCATATGCCGCCCTCGGTATGAGAGGCGACGCCTCGGAGTATGCACAGAACCTCTCCAGGCGCTCACCTGGGTAACAGGTTAACAAGGAAACGGTCACTGCTGCTCTGCCGAGCGACAGATTCGATTGTGGTGATCAAGGGCGAGTTGATACGGACATCAATATGGATTAGAGATGAACCACGCTTCAGCGGCAACGCCTCCCTTGGACACGCGTCTCACATCAGGAACGGGAGACGCGACGCCTGAAGGAGCAGTCTTCATGCCGGACACAGTCGAGAAGATAGATGCGAAGAGTTTCAAAATTTGCTGCTGGCTGGAATACATCAGTTGAGCCGGCGGCCAACCGATTGCCACGACGCTCGAATCCGCTCCCGGGCACCCGAAGGCATGGCTTGCCATAGCGATGGCGTGGGCCGCGGCCAGTGGATGTCCTGGGGTGGCTGGTGCTTTACCACGTCTTCACAGCGCACATGACCGGCAATACAGCCTCCTTCGGCATCGATGTTGCAGAGCGTGATTGGACACATGCCTTCCATCAAAGTTGGCCGCTTGTACCATTCCCGGTCGGGCTGATCTACGGTGCTTCGACAAGCGCGGCGGCGCGGCGCCTTCGCTGGCATTCCTCCTTCGCAATTGCGCTCGTGACGGAACTTCTGTTGTTGGGATTGTTCATTTCGCTCGGTACGCGGTATTCCATCGACGGCGAGCTGAGGTCTCCCTCTCCGCTCATGTTCTACTTCCTCCTCTCACTCCCTGCCGCAGCAATGGGGATCCAAACGGTCACCGTGACCCGGGTGGCGGGTTTACGCGTTTACACAACCTATCTGACTGGTTCGCTCGCAAAATTTGTTGAAGCCGTTGTGCACTACGCATTTTAGTTCTATGACCGTACACGCGGCCGGTTCCGAATACGGTTCTGGAAAGTACTCAGAGTTACAGTGCATCAAAAATATGCACAGCACGCTATCCTAACTGCCGGCCTGTGGCTCGGCTGCTTCTTGAGCGCGGTCAGCGGCGCGTTACTGAAGAGACGGTACGATCTCCTTAGTCTCCTGTTTCCGTGTGCCGTCCTGTTGATTGCGACAGTCATCGATACCGTCCGCCCAGTCGCTGCTGCGGATGAGCCGCGGCCATGGGACGACACGTAGGCGCATCGGATCGAACGGGGCGATGGCGACCGGCTTGAAAGTGCATCGCTGGTGGACGTCGCCCAGCTCGACTTTCCGAAAGAGCTGAAAAGATTTTCTGCCGTATGATAGGACACCTGGTATCCCGCGGCTATTTGCAACGAATCGGCTAATTTCTGTGTGCACTATTGGCTGATACTCTGCTGATAGAAACTGAATGACAAGTGCAAACGCGATCGTATTGCGGGACCGCAATCATAAGAAAGTCGGCAGAGCGGTCGTTTAACTCCGCATGGAATGCCGGGCATTTAGCAGAAAGAGGCGTAACAAATTGCAAGTTGCAAGCCATAAAATAAGACGAAGTATTGGCGGAAGATCATATCGATGGCGAACGACTTCAAAATAGGGGACCACGTTGAGTGGAACTCGGAAGCAGGACGGGTCCGAGGGACCATCAAGAAAAAGCACACCTCTGAAGTCATGTTCAAGGGGTACACGGTTCACGCTTCGAAGGAGGAGCCGCAGTATTTAAAAAAGAGCGATACAACCGACCACTTGGCTACGCATAAAGGTTCGGCTCTGAAAATGATCCCAAAGAGCAAAATCTGATCGAAAGAATTGCTCTGTGTTTGGGGAGTCAAAACCCGACAGCATTCACTCGCACGTGTTTACAACATGCCTACGAGCACCTGATCGGGGGACCTGAAATTCACGTGTGGTCGTTTACCTTCTGCAAGAGAAAAACTGCTCGCCTTCCCATCCCAACGAAGTGGTGACCACGAAAGCCGGACTTCTCGGGTTATGCGGCACATGTTCGGATACCGAACTGCTGGCAAGGGAGAATGAAAATGCACTCGCGGTGGAAGCGATCGGAAGAATGCAGGCTGATTCTTCCGTTGCCGGTTAGTTCCGGGGGCCGTCGAGAAACTACCAGACGAACACGCGAGCGCCAGCGCCCGAGGACCGCTCTCTCCCGACTTGGACGGAGCTATTACGTTCGAAAGTCATGTCCCTGCCGACCCTACTGGGAAGGTCCAGCTCGCCGCCGGTAAGCTCTTCGACCTCCACGGGATTGTGGCGATTCATGATCTCAGCAGCGGCGTCGACCTTGTCATCCGAACCGCTCGCGAAAACGAGGACTGCTCCACGCCGGACGCCTTGGACGTAAGCTTCCGCTTCCTTCTCGGTTGCCCCGATCCTACGGAGATCCTCTGTCACCGTCTCTTGGAAATCGGAACGTGGAGTACTCATCATCCCTGCAACCGCCATGTCCCGCGGTTCCCTTAAAACGCGGACGTCGTTCCCGGGTAAACCACTGGCTTCGAGATCGTGGACGACCTCGTCCACCAGTCCCTGATTCTCAAACAAACCAACTGCGGTTTTCGCCATATTGCACCTCGTCAAACAGTATACGTACTGCTGGAGACCTTAAGTTCTTACGAGGCTCACAGGGTGATTGTCTGCGGCAATCCCGGGAGGCCCCGTGTTCAATGTGAGCTCCTCCTGCATCCGGGTAATCTGCACCAAAGAGCTTGCGGCTGCTTTGTCTTTCAGAACGGCAGAGCGGAACAGTCATGTCTCAAGTGTACGTATTTTGCGACTTGGACGCTGTCTACAATTGCTCATACTCAGCGTGGACACCCCATTTCAGTGCTGATTGGCTGTACAGCGAGATTAAACATGGCGGACGACCCCCATCCAGAGTCGAGACGAAGTCCGCCATCACGTACGCCCTTCCGGCCAGAGGGAACGGAAATGAATATCCTCGCCATACTGCGTTCGGAGATCGCAGAAACGAATGCACTCGTCCTTTTCTTTCGTCAGGTGAGTTCGAGTTAGAATTGGCCGACAAAGGTCATTTTGGAGGAAAGCCATGGTATTGGAACTCACAATTATTCCGCTCGGGCAGGGCCGCTCGATCAGTAGCGACATTGCTGGTCTGGTCAAGATTATCGAAGCCAGCGGTCTGGATTACCGGATGACCGCATTTGGGACCTTGATTGAAGGTACGTGGGACCAACTCATGGATGTGGCCAGGCACTGTCATGTTGAGACCCGGAAAAAGACGGAACGGGTATTGACCATGATGAGACTTGACGATTACGGCGAGCGAACTGGCGAGATTGACGGTGCCGTGGATCGAGTCGAAAAGAAACTCGGGCGGCCGGTAAAGAAGTAGAAGACTTCCGGACCCTCCGCAGGATCTCGCCGTTCCGGCGAGTTCTTCGTTCGAGCATGCCAATACCATCATCGAAGGCAGACATCCACAGGATAATTTCGCCAATCGAGCGCATCCCGTTAGCTCGATCGGACTCACTATCGTGACAAACGATTCATTGTTTGGCCGCTGCGATCTGGCTCAGCGTTGACACGTGGGATTCACGAAGAACGATTCTGACTTGACATCGGCTGAAAGAGATTGAGATAAGCTGTTTGGGGATTTGCGAGGTTCGCTGCCCTCGCTGATATGTCTGGAAAAATGCAGGCGGTAAGCCGAACTTCTTAATACGATGTGGCCTCTCGTCCTTTATTTCGTGCTGGTCGTGCTGCTCGTCACGGGGATGCTTCTAGTTTCCTTCGTGCTTGGACAGCGGCATCAGAGTCCGGCAACTGGCTCGCCTTATGAAGCTGGAATCGTTTCAGAGGGCTCCGCCCGCCTGCGCCTGTCGGCCAAGTTTTACCTGATCGCCATGTTCTTCGTGATCTTCGATGTCGAAGCAGCGATTTTGTTCAGTTGGGCCATTGTGGCTCGAGAGAGTGGATGGGCCGGTTTCTGGGAGGCGCTTGTATTTGCGGCTGTTCTGATGGCAACGCTGCTCTATCTGGCCAGGGTCGGAGCACTCAACTGGTCGTCGTTCAAGTCCGCTCGATCGGCGGAGGTACAACACTGATGCGGTGGTCCCTGACGAACGCACGGAGCGGGGCGCCAGACGCAGACCTGGGACCATTCGATGAGGAAGTCAAGCACAGTGTAGTTCTCTCCAGAGTTCAGGATCTCGTAGCGTGGGGCCGCAAGAATTCCATCTGGCCGTTCAATTTTGGCCTTTCCTGCTGCTATGTCGAAATGGCCACGAGTCTCACAAGCAAGTACGATGTGGCCCGATTCGGCGCCGAGGTGATTCGCGCGACGCCGCGAGAAGCGGACCTGATCGTGATTGCCGGCACTGTCTTCATCAAGATGGCTCCCGTCATCCAGCGGCTCTACGAGCAGATGATGGAGCCGCGTTGGGTGATCTCGATGGGTTCGTGCGCCAATTCAGGTGGAATGTACGACATCTACAGTGTTGTCCAGGGCGTGGACAAGTTTCTGCCGGTCGATGTTTACGTGCCTGGATGTCCGCCTCACCCGGACGCTTTTCTCGAAGGGCTGACTCTTCTGCAGAAAGCAGTCGGAACAGAACGCCGGCCGTTGAGCTGGGTCGTTGGTTCACAAGGCGTATCGCGGCCTCCTGGGCCTTCGCTGCGTGATCTCAAAACACCCACCCGGATGAAGGTAACAGACTTGCGGACCCCCGATGAAGTGTGAATGGAGATGATTGAAAGCGCGACAGCTTCGCTCGAAAGCCAGTTTGGCGTTCTGCCGGCGGCCTCGGCCGTAAGCAAAGATGGCATCGCGACATTCTGGGCGAATCGTGAACAACTGCATGGCATTCTGTCGTTTCTAAAAGAGCGGATTAGCAACCCGTACAGAATGCTGTACGACCTAACCGCCATCGACGAGCGCACACGCACACACCGCTTCGACGAAGAAAAGAGTGACTTCACGGTTGTTTATCATCTGTTTTCTTTCGAGCGGAACGAATATATCCGAATCAAAACAGCTCTCGAGGAAAGCGCTCTCTCCCTGGATACCGTTACCGATCTGTGGCCTTCGGCGAACTGGTACGAGCGTGAGGTTTGGGATATGTTTGGTATCAAATTTACCGGACATCCGCACCTCACTCGCATTCTGATGCCATCAACCTGGAAAGGTCATCCGCTACGGAAAGATCATCCAGCGCGAGCGACGGAAATGGGAGAGTTCCGTCTGCCGCAAACCAAGCAGGATGCCGAGCAGGAAGCACTCCGGTTTCGCCCTGAGGAATGGGGTATGCGGCGCAGCACGGCCGATAGCGAAATCCTTTTCCTCAACGTAGGACCGCAGCATCCGGGCACTCATGGCATCCTGCGTGTCGTTCTTCAGTTGGATGGGGAAGAAATCGTCGATGCCGTGCCGGAGATTGGTTTTCACCACCGTGGCGCCGAGAAGATGGGAGAGCGCCAGACCTGGCATACGTACATTCCATACACGGACCGCATCGATTACCTCGCTGGCGTAATGAATAACTTGGCCTATCTGGTCGCGGTCGAGAAATTGGCCGGTGTCACAGTCCCTCCGCGAGGACAGGTGATTCGGGTGATGTTCGCTGAGCTGTTCCGCATCATCAGCCATCTGGTTTGGTACGGAACCTTTGCCCAGGATCTTGGACAGTTGTCGCCGGTGTTCTACACCTTCAATGATCGCGAGCGAGCGCTCTCGATCGTCGAAGCGATTTCCGGTGCACGCATGCACCCCAACTGGTTCCGCATCGGGGGCGTCGCGCAAGACCTGCCGCTCGGCTGGGAGAGAATGTTTCGGGATTTCATAGCTTACCTGCCGCCGCGGCTCGCCGAATATGATCGCGAGATTCTGCGCAACAAAATTTTTCAAAAGCGCACGAAGGGAATCGGCAGTATCACGACGGAAGAGGCGATCGATTGGGGTATAACAGGTCCCGCTCTCCGTGCATGCGGCTTCGCCTGGGATTGGCGTAAAAAACAGCCCTATTCCGGGTACGAGCAGTTTGAGTTCGATATTCCGACCGGCAAGCGTGGCGATTGTTTCGATCGTGCGGCGGTGCGCGTGGAAGAGATGCGCCAAAGCCTTCGCATCATCGAGCAGTGTGTGGACCACATGCCGGAAGGCCCCTACAAATCGGATCATCCGCTCGCGACACCCCCCATAAAAAATCGGACCATGCATGATATCGAAACGCTGATTACGCATTTCCTGAGCGTGAGCTGGGGGCCGGTGATTCCACCGGGTGAGGCGCTCGGAACGATCGAAGCAGCGAAAGGCAACAATGGCTATTACCTGATCAGCGATGGCGGAACGAACTCGTATCGAACTCGCATCCGCACGCCCTCTTTTGCCCACATGCAGATGTTGCCGTTGATGTGCCGCGGCAGAATGATGCCCGATCTTTTTGCAGTATTGGGCGCGATGGATTATGTCCTGGCGGATGTCGATCGCTAAAGAAGAGAGTGGCTCTGATGCTGTCACCCGAAGAAAAACAAGAAATCGAAGTCGAATTGCCGCATTATCCGACGAAACAGGCTCTTTCGATTGACGCGATGAAGATCGTACAGAAACATCGTGGCTGGGTTTCTGACGAAGCATTACAGGACATTGGCGAGTTTCTCGGGATGTCTACCTCCGATTTGGACGGAGTGGCGACATTCTATAACCTGATCTTTCGCAAGCCGGTCGGCAGGCACGTCGTGTATGTGTGCGATAGCGTGAGTTGCTGGATTATGGGCGCGGGACGCATCACCGATCAGCTCACAGCGGAGTGCGGTGCGCAACTCGGAGGGAGTACGGCCGACGGGCGATTCACGCTCTTGCCGATCGTGTGCCTGGGCGCCTGCGATCACGCTCCGGTCATGATGATCGATGACGATCTCCATCTCGATCTGGAGCCGGCCAAAGTGGGAGCGGTTGTTGAGCGGTACAAGTAGCAATGGAGACGCCGCTCACCAAGAACATCCACCGTGGTCAAGAGCCTTTCGACCTAAAAACCTATGAGCGTGCCGGCGGTTATCAGGCGCTGCGCAAAGCCTTGGGATCAATGACGCCACTCGAGGTCATCGACGCGGTAAAAGCGTCGAACCTGAAGGGCCGCGGCGGCGCCGGATTCCCGACAGGACTCAAGTGGGGCTTTATGCCGAAGGATGCGACCGGGCCTAGATACCTGGTCGTCAATGCGGATGAGATGGAACCCGGTACATTCAAGGACCGCTTCCTGCTCGAAGGCGATCCGCACCAATTGTTGGAGGGGACGATGATCGCTGCTTACGCGATGCAAGCTGACGTCGCGTACGTGTTTCTGCGTGGCGAGTACAAGCTGGCTGCGCGGAGGATGTCTCGAGCAATCGCGGAAGCTTATGACGCACAGTACCTCGGGAAAGACATTTTTGGCTCTGGCTATAACTTGAACATTTACTTGCACATCAGCGCCGGCCGTTACATGTGTGGTGAAGAGACTGGTTTACTGAACGCGCTCGAAGGCAAGCGTGCGAATCCGCGCGCGAAGCCGCCGTTCCCGCCGGTTTCGGGTCTGTGGGGCAAGCCAACCACCGTAAATAATGTCGAGACACTGTGCAATGTCCCACATATCATCGGCAACGGTGCGAACTGGTTTAACGGGCTGAGCCGCAGCAAGGACGGAGGCACAAAACTCTACGGAGCCAGTGGAAAGGTTCGGCGGCCCGGTTTATGGGAACTGCCAATGGGTACCACGATCCGTGAAATTCTCGAGGAACATGCTGGCGGCATGCGCGAAGGGCTCCGTTTTCGCGCGCTGTTGCCTGGTGGCGCCTCGACCGACTTTCTAGTGGAAGAACATCTAGACGTGCAGATGGACTTTACCGAGGTTCAGAAGGCGGGCAGCCGAATGGGAACCGGGACCATGATTGTGCTTGACGATCAAACCTGTCCGGTTGGGATGCTCTGGAATCTGGAGCACTTTTTTTCCCAGGAATCCTGTGGTTGGTGTACGCCCTGCTGGAGCGGCCTGGCCTGGGTGGAGCGAATTCTTAACGCAATGGAGGAGGGGCGTGGCGAGTTGGGCGATCTCGAGAAACTCTCATTTCAGACGAAGTTCATGGCGCCCGGTAACACCTTTTGCGCGTTGGCGCCCGGTGCCGTGGAACCTTTGCAGAGTGGTCTGAAATACTTCCGCCCGGAGTTCGAACGGCACATTCGCGAGAAACGATGCCCCTGGAAATCGATGTGACAACGGTCTACATAGAGAACCGCCCGTACCAGATGAATCCGGAGCAGAACCTGCTCCACCAATGTCTATCCGCGGGTCTTAACCTTCCTTACTTTTGCTGGCATCCGGCGTTAGGTTCAGTAGGCGCCTGCCGGCAATGCGCGGTGAAACAATTCAAAGATGAGAAGGACAAGCAAGGCCGGATCGTGATGGCCTGTATGACCCCGGCTTCGGAAGGTTCGCGCATTTCCATTGAAGATCCTGAAGCGGCAGCCTTTCGGGCCGGCATCATCGAGGGAATGATGCTCAGCCATCCGCACGATTGCCCCGTGTGCGACGAAGGCGGCGAGTGCCATTTGCAGGATATGACCGTCATGACGGGGCATGATTATCGTCGCTATCGGTTCGAAAAGCGGACATTTCGCAATCAGTATCTTGGCCCATTTCTCAATCACGAGATGAATCGGTGCATTCAATGCTACCGCTGCGTTCGCTTTTATCGCGAGTACGCCGGCGGCAACGACCTGAACGCATTCTCTCTACGGAACTTGGTCTATTTTGGCCGCGACCGGGACGGGGTTCTCGAAAACGAATTCGCCGGCAACCTGGTCGAGGTCTGTCCCACCGGCGTCTTCACCGATGCCACCTTGAAGCAACATTACACCCGGAAGTGGGACCTCGAACTCGCGCCTTCGATCTGCGTTCATTGTGGTGTCGGATGCAACATCAGCATCGGCAAGCGATACGAAATCTTGCGTCGTGTGTGGAACCGGTATAACGGCGACGTTAACGGATACTTTCTGTGCGATCGGGGCCGGTTCGGATATGAGTTTGTGAATAGTGAGCGGCGGATCCGGCAGTCGAGGCTTCATACAGAGGCGATCTCACCCGAGGCCGCCAAGAGTCACTTGCGCCATCTTGTTGCCGATCACTCCGATGTAATTGGAATCGGCTCTCCGAGAGCGTCGCTCGAAAGCAACTTCGCATTGCGCGCGCTTGTCGGCCCGGAGCACTTCTATGCTGGAGTTCCGTCGAGGGAACTGGAACTACTGCATTTGATGCTGGAAATTCTCCGATCGGGTCCGGCGCGCACTCCATCGCTCCGTGAAGTGGGGTCGTCGGACGCTGTATTCGTGCTCGGAGAAGACATCACGAATGTCGCTCCCATGATGGCGCTAAGCCTTCGTCAATCGGTTCGCCAGCAGCCGATCGAGATGGCCAAGGATCTGCACATTCCGCTTTGGCAGGATCACGGCGTTCGCGAAGTGATACAGGGGACAAAAGGTCCTTTCTTTGTTGCCACTCCAAGTTCCACACGTTTGGATGACATTGCCACGGAATGCTACCGGGGCGCGCCAAACGATTTGGCTCGATTGGGCTATGCGGTCGCTCACGCACTCGACCCGCATGCTCCGGAACCGGACGGTCTGGCTGATAATCAGCGAGCCTTCGCCGAGAGCGTTGCGGACGCTCTCAAAACAGTAAAACGCCCCTTGATTATCTCCGGGCCGAGTTGTCGCAATGCGGACGTGATTCGAGCCGCGGCAAATGCAGCGAGGGCTTTGGCGGGCAGCACCCTGTCCTTTGTCGTACCGGAGTGCAACAGTTTTGGGCTCGCACTGCTGACAGCAGCGCCGCTGGAGGACGCCATCAAAGTCCAGCCCAGCGCGGTTATCGTGCTCGAGAATGACTTGTATCGCCGTTTGCCTGCCCCGGCTGTCGATGCTTTCTTCAGCCGGTGCGGGCACCTGGTGGCCTTGGATCACCTGGAAAATCCGACTACGGACAAAGCGGAGCTGGTTCTTTCTGTTGCCACATTTGCAGAAGCGGACGGAACATTGGTGAGCAATGAATGCCGCGCACAAAGATTTTTTCGCGTGTTCCCGCCGTCGGAAGTGGTTCGACAAAGCTGGCAATGGCTGGGCGAATGGCAAAGCCTCGATCACGTTATCGCCGATCTGACCGCAGCGATTCCCGATCTGTCTGCTATTGCTCAAGCTGCACCCTCAGCAGGATTTCGTATGTCGGGAGCACGGATCCCTCGCGAATCGCACCGCTCTAGTGGCCGCACCGCAATGCTCGCCAATATCACGGTGAACGAACCCAAACCTCCCGAAGACGTCGATTCTCCGCTTTCGTTCTCCATGGAAGGCAATCCGGATCAGCCGCCCTCCGCTCTTATTCCTTTCTTCTGGTCCCCGGGTTGGAATTCCATCCGGGCGGTGAATAAATATCAGGAAGAAATTGGGGGTCCTCTCCGAGGCGGGAATCCAGGCGTAAGGCTGATCGATACAAAGGCAACAGGCGCTCCCTTCTTCGCTTCTGTTCCCCCCGCGTTCCAAGCGCGCGAGGACGAGTGGCTCATTATTCCGCTGTTTCATATCTTCGGAACCGAAGAACTAAGCCGTTCTGCGCCGGCAGTGGCGCAACTGTTTCCAGATCCGTATGTGGCGTTAAATCCGGACGATGCCGCAAAGTTCGGTGCTGAGGTAGCACTGCTGGGCCGGCATCTGCCGGTCAGAGTCACGCCCGGCTTGCCCCCGGGCATCGCAGGGCTACCCTCCGGGCTTCCGTCGCTCGAAGGGCTCGAGTTGCCGGTGTGGAGTAAGCTTTCGCGAGTATGATGATCAGCCCTTATCCTGTTGCGGCCGTTGTTGGCATCCTCATCGTGGCCCTTACGATTGCCGCCGGGCTCATCTGGCTGGAGCGCCGTCTGCTCGCGCTATGGCAGGATCGCTACGGCCCCAATCGAGCTGGTCCGTTTGGGCTTCTTCAAGTCATGGCCGATATGCTTAAAATCTTTTTTAAAGAAGACTGGATTCCGCCTTTTGCCGACAAGCCCATCTTCGTTCTAGCACCGGCGATCGTTATCGTGACCGTATTGATGTCCTTCGCGGTACTTCCGATCGCGCCAGGCATTATCGTGGCGGACTTGAATGTCGGAGTGCTGTTTATCCTTGCCATGTCCTCGCTGGGTGTTTATAGCGTAGTACTGGCGGGATGGTCATCGGATAACAAATATTCGCTGTTAGGCGCGTTACGGGCTGCCGCTCAGATGCTGAGTTACGAGGTCTTCATGGGCCTGTCGGTCATGGGCGTCGTCCTGTTGGCTGGCTCGTTCGATCTTGTAAAGATCATCGATGCCCAGCGCCACCTCTGGTTCGTTGTCCCACAGTTCCTCGGCTTTGGACTCTTTCTGATAGCTGGGGTCGCCGAGACGCGCCGGCTGCCCTTCGACCTCCCCGAGGCCGAAAGCGAACTCGTCGCCGGTTTCCACTCCGAATACTCCGGGATGAAGTTCGGGATGTTCTTCGTTGGCGAGTACCTCGGGGTTACACTCATCTCCGCACTGATCACCATCTTTTTCTTTGGCGGTTGGCTTGGACCAATCCTGCCGCCTCTTGTGTGGTTTCTTTTAAAGACGTTTCTGTTCATTTGCTTTTTTATTTTGTTGCGGGCTTCCTTGCCGCGCCCTCGATTCGATCAGTTGATGGCATGGGGTTGGAAAGTGATGCTGCCGCTCTCGGTAGCCAATCTGCTGGCGACGGGGGCTATTGTGCTTGCAACCGCTCACGGGAGGTCATTGTAGCGATGTTCAGCATTCTTCGAACGATCTGGAATGTGTTTCTCCACACGTTCCACCACCGTGTCACAGTGCAATATCCCGAGGAGAAGCCCTATCTTGCGCCCAGGTACCGCGGCCGCATCATCCTCTCGCGCGATCCAGACGGGGGCGAACGTTGTGTCGCATGCTATTTATGCGCGGCAGTTTGTCCGGTCGATTGCATTGCGCTACAAGCGACCGAAGATTCATCTGGCCGGCGCTACCCGGAGTTCTTCCGGATCAATTTCTCACGCTGTATCTTCTGCGGATTTTGTGAAGACGCCTGCCCGACCTATGCGATTCAATTGACTCCCGATTTTGAGATGAGCGAGTATCATCGTCCGAATCTGGTGTACGAGAAAGAGGACCTGCTCATCAACGGACCCGGCAAGTACCCTGGATATAACTTTTGGCGTGTCTGCGGCGTGCGGATTGAGGGCAAGGACAAAGGCGAAGCGGAGCGTGAAGCCCCGCCAACGGACGTGTATACGTTGCTGCCCTAGCGAACCGCGATGTTGCTGACCTTCTATGTTGCGGCCGCGATTGCGGTGATTTCGACGGCTTTAATGATCACTCGGTTCAAGGCCGTACATGCGTTGCTGTATCTGGTCGTGTCATTGCTGGCCATCGCGACTATTTTCTACACGCTCGGCGCACCGTTTGTTGCGGCTTTGGAAGTGATTATTTACGCGGGCGCCATCATGGTTCTGTTCGTTTTCGTGACGATGCTGCTGAACATCGGCGATCGAGCCGTTCGGATGGAGCGAACCTGGCTCGAGCCAAAGGCCTGGATTGGTCCTGTGATCCTAGCCGCGATTCTAGTGGTGGAACTGGCTTATGTCCTGATCGCGCGTACGGGTTCCCCGGGCATCGTCGGCGAAGTCGGCCCCAAACAGGTGGGCATGGCACTGTTCGGGCCATACCTGCTGGGAGTGGAACTCGTCTCTATGCTCTTGGTGGCGGGGATCGTGGGCGCATATCACTTGGGATGGAATGATCCGGGAGAAAGGGAGAGTGTGGATGCAATCGAATCTAATCAGCAACGCGCTGTTGTTAGCGGCGATCTTGTTCGCGCTGGGGCTGATCGGCCTGCTGACGCGCCGTAATGTGATTTTTACGCTGATGTCGATCGAGGTCATGCTCAATGCGGCGGGGCTTGCCTTCGTAGCAGCCGGCGCGCGCTGGAATCAGGCCGATGGCCAGATCATGTTTCTATTTATTCTCGCCATGGCAGCGGCTGAGGTGTCAGTTGGCCTGGCGCTTGTACTCCGGCTATATCGTCTGTACCAGTCGGTCGACGTCGATATGGCAAGCACGCTGAAGGGCTGATATGATGCACTTGCTTTGGCTGATACCGGCCATACCCTTTATCGGCGCTGTTGTTCTTGCGCTCGCAGGTCGAGCACTTTCGAAAAGAACGGTCGCCATAGTCGGGGTCGGTTCAGTCGGCCTCGCCGCATTGATCTCTCTTGCGATTGTGCCCGCCTTTCTGGCCTTGCAACCACCCTATATCCAGGTGTTATGGACCTGGATAAACGTGGCTGGCTTTAGACCACAGATTGCGTTTTATGTCGATCCGGTGTCACTTCTGATGATCGTAGTCGTGACCTTTGTCGGTTTCCTCATTCATCTGTACTCGGCGGAGTCGATGGAATCGGATGAGGGGTACAGTCGCTTTTTCGCCTACATGAACCTGTTCGTCGGCTCGATGGTAGTGCTCGTCCTCGCGGACAATCTTCTGTTGCTCTATCTCGGTTGGGAAGGTGTCGGACTCTGCAGCTATCTCCTTATTGGATTTTGGTACAAGGACGCCGCGAATGGCCTTGCCGCGCGGAAGGCGTTTATCGTCACTCGCGTCGGCGATACGGCCATGATGGTCGGGCTGTTTCTCCTGTATCACAGCCTGGGAACGCTCCGCATACAGGAACTCATGCATCTGGCGAGCGCGCGTTGGGGGACCGGCTCGCCATATGCGATCGCGGCGGCAGCGCTTCTGTTAGGAGGAGCGGTAGGCAAATCGGCTCAATTGCCGCTACAGACATGGTTGCCGGATGCCATGGCTGGTCCGACTCCCACCAGCGCATTGATCCATGCGGCGACGATGGTGACTGCGGGTGTGTACCTCATTGCGCGCACTCATGTGCTCTTCGCGCTTGCGCCGCAGGTTCAGTTTGCGGTTGCGATCATCGGCGCCGCGACGCTGATCCTGGCAGGCGCGAGCGCCTTGACGCAGTCCGATATCAAACGCGTGCTGGCGTATTCCACAATCAGTCAGATCGGGTATATGTTCCTGGCGCTGGGCGTTGGCTCCTGGGCTGCCGCCCTGTTCCATTTCATGGCTCATGCGTTTTTCAAAGCTCTTCTCTTTCTTACGGCCGGTATTGTCATTGACGCGCTCCATGAGGAACACAATATTTTCCGCATGGGCGGACTTCGCAAGGAGCTGCCTGTTGCGTTCTGGACATTCCTGGTGGGTGGATGCTCGTTGGCCGGCTTGCCGCTGGTGACGGCGGGATACTTCAGCAAGGATTTTATTTTGTGGAGCGCGTGGACATCGCCGAAAGGCAATCCGGGATTGTGGATCGTGGGCATCCTCGGTGTCCTGCTAACCGCGCTGTATACTTTCCGCGTCATTTTTGTGGTATTTTTCGGAACTCGCAACACGTCAGTAGCGAGTCGCCCTCGATATCGAATGATCGTTACGGTCATTGTGTTGGCCGCACTCTCGCTCCTCGGTGGTCTAGTGAAAACCCCTCTGCTCGCCTTCCTGAACGGTGCATTGCCGCCGCTTGTGGAAGCGCGTAGCGGCTTTCTGACGGAGTCGCTTTCTAGCGTCATTTCGGGACTCGCGTTTGCCACCGGGCTTGGTTTTGCGTTTCTCTTTTTTATGAGGAAGCGAAGATACGCTGAGTCGCTCGTAACAAGTACGGTCGGCCAGCGCCTTCACGCTTTCTGGTTTGCGGATTGGGGTTTCGATTGGGTGTATGACCGGATCTTCGTGCGGCCCGTCGTCTGGGTCGCGACGGCAGACCGGGCCGATATCGTCGATAACGTGTTCATCGCGATTGCTCGCTTAAGCAGGTCCGCCCACCTGGCGCTCAGCCGGACAGAAACGGGTCGCTTGCGATGGTACGCGGCGGCAATTGGAGCCGGTGCGGTGATCTTCATCGGAGTGGTTTTGCTCACATGATTCTTTTCTGGCTGATCATCGTACTACTGGCGGGAGGCACTCTGGCGTGGGTGGCCGCCACACGGAGCCCGGTTCTGGCACGCTGGATCGCACTCGCCTCGACGTTAATCGATTTGGGCCTGACCCTGTTCCTCTGGGTTCATCACGCGGGGCAGATCACGTTCATAAACTCGGCCGCTTGGCTCGAGCAGCTTGACTGGGTCTGGATCTCACAGTTCGGCATTCACTTTCACCTCGCGCTCGATGGATTAAGCCTGCTTTTACTTGCACTCACGTTCTTCATTGGAGCGCTCTCGATTCTGGCGTCCTGGACTGAGGTGACCGACGATGTGGGTCTCTTCTATGTGAACGCGCTATGGACGCTAGCCGGGATTGCCGCAGTGTTCCTGGCTGTCGATCTCTTTTTGTTTTACTTCGCGTGGGAATTGATGCTGGTACCGATGTATTTCCTTATCGCGCTGTGGGGTCACGAACGCAGAACCCAAGCAGCAGTCAAATTCTTTTTGTTCACGCAGGCGGGCGGGTTGCTGATGCTTGTGGCAATTCTGGCGTTGTACTTTCTCCACCACCAGGCGACGGGAATATTCACGTTCGAATATAAGGACCTGTTAAACACGCCGTTATCGGGAGTCGCTGCGCTCTGGATCATGCTGGGATTTTTCGCCGCGTTCGCCGTCAAGCTGCCGTTATTTCCTTTCCACACGTGGTTGCCGGACGCCTGTGCCCAAGCTTCCACCCCGGCCGCCGTGATCCTTGCGAGCCTGCTTGCGAAGACCGCGGCCTATGCCATGATTCGGTTCCTGATTCCGCTGTTTCCCAGCGCCGCGCGCGATTTTGCGCCGGTCGCGATGGGACTGGGCGCTGCCGGAATCATCTATGGAGCACTTCTGGCCTTCGGCCAAACGGACCTGAAACGCCTTGTGGCCTACATGAGTGTCAGTCACCTCGGCTTTATCGTGCTTGGCGTCTTCTCCTGGAATGAGCTCGCCCTGCAGGGCGTCGTCATGACCATGATCTGTCATGGGCTCAGCACCGGGGCTCTGTTCGTTCTGATCGGCGCGCTTGAGGAGCGTATACATACACGCGACATGGACCGCATGAACGGGCTATGGTCCACCGCTCCACGGCTCAGCGGAACCACGCTGTTTTTCGCGCTCGCCTCGATGGGGCTTCCCGGTCTCGGCGATTTCATCGGCGAGTTTCTGATTTTATTGGGTACTTATCGGGATCACCGGATATTCGCGATCATCGCCGCCATTGGTGTGCTGGCGTCCACCTTCTATGCGCTTCGCCTGATTCAGAAAGCTTTCCAAGGGCCGAATATCCATGATTGGGCGATACCGGATCTCGTTTACCGGGAAGGCGTCATCGTAACATTAATGGCCGGAACCCTGCTGTGGCTGGGGCTGAATCCTCAGCCAGTCCTGAAGACGTTCAGCCCGGCACTACAAGCACTCGAAGCTTCCATTCAGGTTCACAGGTGACGGGATGAACTCGACGGATCTGTTAGCGCTTTTGCCTTTGCTGCTGATTGCGGTCACAGCCATCGCGGTGATGCTCCTCATCGCCATACGCCGCAATCATCTGCTGACGGCAGCCTTGACCGTAATCGGTTTTTGCGCTGCTTTCGGGACTCTGTTTGTTGCCGCGCCGCTCGCTCCACGCGATGTCACTCCACTCCTCAGTATCGATTCGACTGCGCTCTTCTACATCGGACTGATTCTCGTTGCCAGCGTCGCGGTTGTGTTCCTCTGCCATGGGTACTTCAAACACGACGAAGGGAGTCACCCGGAGGAGTTGTATCTTCTGATCGCGATCGCGGCACTCGGCTCCGCCGTTCTCGTCAGCGCGAGTCATTTCGCCGCACTTTTCCTTGGCCTCGAAATACTCAGTGTCGCGCTGTATGGGCTCATTTCTTACGCGCGTAACACGAACGCATCCGTCGAAGTGGGACTCAAATACCTTGTGCTGGCAGCGGCCTCTGCTTCGTTTTTACTTTTCGGAATGGCGATTGTCTATTTCGAGCTTGGCACGATGACATTCCGTGGCGTTTCCGCCGGCATGGCGACGCAGGCGACTGATTCTGCGACGATGGCCACGGCCGCGACGCTGATTGTTGTCGGCATTGGATTCAAGCTAGGGCTCGTTCCTTTTCACATGTGGACCCCGGATGTTTATGAAGGTGCGCCGGCTCCCGTAGCGGCATTTGTGGCGACCGTCTCGAAGGGAGCCATGTTCGCACTTCTGCTCCGGCTCTTCGGCCGTCCAGAGGTTCGGAACAGCGGTTCCGTGCTCTTGGTGTTCTCTATTATCGCGATTGCCTCGATGTTCGCAGGAAATCTGTTGGCATTGTTCCAAAGGAACGTGAAACGAATTCTTGCATACTCGTCGATTGCTCACCTCGGATACCTGGTCGTAGCGTTCGAGGCCGGCGGGGCGCTCGGTCGTTCCGCTGCCGCGTTTTATCTGGTTGCCTATTTTGCGACCATGCTGGGCGCCTTTGGCGTGGTGACTGTGCTCTCGAGACCTGGGGACGATCTCGGCGATCTCGAAGCCTATCGCGGCCTTTTCTGGCGTCGCCCTGTCCTCGCCGGTATCTTTACCGTCATGCTGTTATCTCTGGCTAGCATCCCGCTGACTGCCGGATTTATCGGCGAGTTTTACCTAGTTGCCGCAGGCGTTTCGGCCTCGCAGTGGGTGCTCGTGATCGTCCTGGTAGTGACGAGCGCAATCGGTCTCTTCTACTACTTAAGGATTATCGGTGCTCTGTACAGCCGAGTGCCCGAGCCTGCTGCTGACGCGTTCGTGCCGCCCCGAATCGGTTCGCACTCGTTAAGGTGGACACTCGCCGTGCTCACGGTGGTTGTGATTGCTATCGGCTGCTATCCGGATCCCGTATTGCGGCTCATTCAAACCATGGTTGTGGGCACTGGATAACATCAGAGGAGACTCTGGCCACGGCGATACTTTCGGAAATTCTAATCCCGATTGACTTCTCGGAGCCGCTGCCTGGTGCCGCTCGGTACGCAATATCTCTGGCAAAGCGTTTCGATTCGGAGATTACTCGCCGCCAAGGTCCTGCACGATCTCGAGCAATTCGCCCGATTAAGGACTGCGAGCGCAGCGCGTTGAGCAGAGGTATGAAGACACCCACGCCACGCCATATCAGACGAGACCCTTTTAGGATTCGGTGCTGTCCATTTATCAATAGAAGGCGACGGCGAAGGTCGCTTGTCGAAAGAGTGCGTAAGCGGATTGCCCGAACGTATGTGCCAAGCAGGTTAAGCCAGGCCAACTCGAAGCCTATGCGCTGAAAATTGCTTCCAGACAGGAGGCCAGAGGCACCGAAGCCAAAATATATGCCCGGGGTTCGCTCTAGGGACCGTATTCTTGATGCCCCATGGCCTGCAACTCCTGCTGGGTGGGCCATGCGATGGTGAGTAGAAAGGCGCAATCGCTCAGCGCCTCAACCGCGTGCGGAATAAGCGGGGCCAGCGTGAGCATCTGTCCCGTCTGCAACTCGTTCGCCCGGCCCTGGGTGGTGAAGCGGATGGCGCCCTTTAGGACCTGTACAGAAATGGTCCCGTCCGCATGGTGCTCCTTCATCTGGGCGGCGGACTCCATGCAGATCAACACCACTCGGAAATCGCTTCTCTTGAACAGCATCTTGGCCGTGTGGCCCGCCTGCCAGGGCCTCTGCTGCTCGGCGTCTGCGATCTCGCGCATCAGGTCAAAGCGCGCGGAAGCATCCGTCATAATGCCGGCGTCATTGAATTCAGGTGCCATCTGTCCTCTTCCCTCCTGAAGACGATTTTCGAATCTTTCCCAGGTGATGCTGCAGGAATTCTTGCAGCGCCACCGCATTGTTGTGCTCCGTATCGTGCGAACTGTAAACCAGGGTTACCGTTCCGTGGCGAGCAGCCTCCAGAATCGGCTGCCAAGCATCAGGGTCAGTCTTCAGTTCGTCAAAGTAGCGACGCCGAAATTCATCCCATTTCGCTGGATCGTGACTGAACCATTTCCGTAGTTTCGTGCTAGGAGCTACCTCTTTGAGCCAACTCTCAATTTTGAGGGAAGCCTTCTTCACTCCCCTGGGCCACAGCCGCTCCACCAGGAACCGTGTGCCGTCCGTGCTGCTCTCCGCGTCGTACGCCCGCTCCAGTTGGATCATTCCACGCCTCCGTTCACTCGGACTGCCCTGCAGTGGCTTTTTCTGCCGCTGCAGGGGGTGTTGCTTTTGCTACCTCGCAGAGGGGCTTACGCACTTCTATTTGTCCGTTCTGTACGCGGACCTCAAGGCACGGTTGCGGATGCACGGCCGGTCCATCGAGCACCCGGCCATCCTCCAGCGCAAACCTCGACTTATGCCATGGACATACGATACTGCCATCGACCAGCTTGCCTTCCGAGAGCGGTCCACTGAAATGAGAGCAGGTCTCGGCCAGGGCAAAGATTTGGCTTCCGCGGCGAACCAGCAGGATTGGGACGCCATCGTGTTCGGCGCGCGTTGGCTTGGACTCTGCTAACTCCGTTTCCGGCATTACGGGCACGAAGTCCTGGGGAAAAACCTCGCCATCGGTTCGATCGACACCGACTCTATACTCGCACACCATCTTTCCACCGAGATGGGCTGCGTATGTCATAACGCCATATCCCAGCGCGCCGAAGATACGTCCGTTGGTCCGCGACTTCCGCTTGCGCAAAATGAGGGAGGTTGCAAAGAGCGCCGCAGCACCGAGATTCAGCAGCCCGTGAATCATTCCGAGGCGGCGACCAGGCGCGTCGGCATCTTGCCAATCGGTCACGCCGGTTACGGCCGCACATACGCCACCCGCCAATCCTATTCCGATCGACGCCATCTTACTCCTCCTCACACGGGCCGTATCAATAGATTGAACCTACGATAGGACGCATGATTCAGCCTTTAAGCTACATTGTGGACTTGTCCCCAGTTTTGAGACAAATGGTTAAGACTCAAAATTCATTGAATGGAGAATTGAGTCAATGGGATTGTCTCGCAGGCAGTTCACGAAAGAGTTTAAGGTAGCCGCCGTACGGCGGCTGGAGCAGGGTATATCGATCGCCGAAGTAGCGCGTTGCGTGGAGGTCAACCCGAACGTGCTACACCGCTGGCGGCGTGAGTTCCGGGAAGCGCCCGGCAACGTGTTTCCCGGTAACGGGAAGCAGCGCTGGTCGGAAGGACGAATCGCGGAACTAGAACGAAAGATCGGCCAGCAAGCACTGGAGATCGATTTTTTGAAGGGGTGCTTGCAGCGCATCGAGGGAAAGCGGATGCTGCAGGTACTGACTGGAAATCCGCCGTTTACCGGAAGGTCAAAGAAGAAATGAAGACCGCCCGGGGACTTACGATTGAGCGCATGGTGCAACTGGGCCGGGTGAGCCGCGCCAGTTTCTACCGCTTCGATGAGAGCACTGGTCCGGGTCAGGACGCGGATATGGATCTTCGGGATGCAATCCAGCGA
>JALYVD010000005.1 GCA_030853405.1 Acidobacteriota bacterium
TTGGCCTTTCTGGGAATTGCAGGGCTCGGGTTAGCGGGTTTTCGCTCGCGCCGGAGTTAGGCGGCCCGAGTAACCGACCTGGAGTAACGAAGTGAGATTGCCAGGGTCAAACAGCCATCACGCCCGATGAACCCCGACAACTCTACAGCCCCCGCTAAAAGAGCTGGATTTCGCTTGCACTGGCCGGAGATCAAGGGACTATTAGTAGAGAGCGGAAGCAAGTGGAGCCAGCACAACGCTCCACGGCTTGGCGCGGCACTGGCCTTCTATTCACTGTTATCGCTTGCGCCGTTATTGCTAGTCCTAGTTTCCATTGTAGGACTGGTGTTCGGGCATTCGGCGGCACAGCGCGACACAGTACAGCAGGTTCAGGCGCTTATGGGCCCCGCCGCGAGCAACGCGGTAAAGGCTTTCGTCGAAGGCTCGCGCAATACCAGTCATGGCGTAATCGCCACAATCGCCGGTCTTATCACGTTGCTCTTCAGTGCTTCCGGCGTCGTCTGTGAGCTTCGCGATGCACTGAACACGATTTGGGGCTCGCCAACCGTAACAACCGCTGGCTTTGGAAAGATCAAAACGTATATCAAGCAGCGCCTGTTTTCGTTTGCCGTGGTGGGTGCAATCGGCTTTCTACTGGTTGTCTCGTTGGCGATCAGCGCCTGGATTAGCGCACTGGGCCTCTTGTCGGCTAACGTCGGGCCGTTTCAATCGCTTCTGCTCCACGTCGTCAATTCACTCGTTTCCTTCATAGTCATCGCGGGCCTCTTTGCGGTCATTTACAAGATCATGCCGGACGTGCGTATCGAATGGCGCGACGTAGCGATGGGAGGCGCCGTCACTTCACTACTCTTCACGATTGGGAAATTGTTCCTGGGTCTTTATCTTGGCCGTGCGAGTTTTGCTTCGACCTACGGAGCCGCCGCTTCGATTGTGGTTCTGATTGTCTGGGTCTATTATTCCGGGCAGATCTTTTTCTTGGGCGCGGAGTTTACGAGAGCCTTCGCGACGCGCTATGGCTCTCATCCCCTCACTCCCAGCGCGGCTCGGGAATCTATCGCGAAGGCCCGGGCGACAACCGCTTGAAGCGATACGCCTCTATTGTTCTCTTTTAACGGCGAGCGGCCCAAACGCCTGGCATGTAGGCATAATCTGAATGATATTCACGTTGACGTGCGCGGGTCTTGTGGCAATCCAGTGAATCGCGTCGGCGATATCTTCCGGAGTTAATGCTTGTGTGCCCTGGTAGACGGCAGCGGCTTTTTTCTCGTCGCCCTTGAAGCGCACCTGGGAAAACTCAGTGCCACCGGCCAAGCCCGGCTCAACATCGGTAACCCGGACGTTCGTACCCAGCAGATCCGCGCGAATGCTAAGACTGAACTGACGCACAAAGGCCTTCACGCCGCAGTAGACATTCCCGCCGGGATAAGGCCACTCGCCGGCGGTTGAACCGATGTTAACGACGTGACCGCGCTTCCGTTCGACCATCCCAGGCAACAGAAGGCGCGTGCAGTACATCACTCCTTTCACGTTGGCGTCGACCATGGCATCCCAATCGTCGAGGCTGGCAGATTGCGCTGGGTCGAGCCCAATAGCTCCTCCGGCATTGTTGACCAGCAGATCGATGGCCGAGAACTCGGCGGGAAGACCGGAGATGGCGTGTTCCACTTCCTGCCGCTTGCCGACATCAAAGCTAAGCGGGTGGAAGCGAGAGCCGAGTTCCCTCTGTAAGTCATCGAGCCGGTCCTGCCGGCGTCCTGTGCCGACAACCCTCGCGCCATCCTGCGCAAATTTCCGGGCGATGGCGGTTCCGAAACCTGCGGTAGCTCCAGTTACGAAAACAATCATGGTTTTAGGGTCACATATTGGGTCATCACGCAGACGTCGTTGGATCAGCGCTGCACGATGCTTCCCGGTGGATAGTCCGTAGAACGGACCACGCGAATGAAGTGGTCGGTAAACCGTAGAGCGGGGTGCAATTGAACCTGAGGCATGTGACAGCCGATGCAGTCGGCGTGGGCGCTCGCATTGACGTGAGGGGTTGAGCCGGCATGGGTTGAACTGAGATGACACGCTAGACATTTCGCGTTATAAAAGGCGGCGGCGTTTCGGCGTGCGTCCTGGTGCGCGGGATGGCACGTTGTACAAGCGAGTTTGCCGGACCCGAAACAGCGGCTCTTCATCAGACGGAGCGGCTGGAAACGAATATTTTCCAATTGTGTGTCGTCTACCGGAGGCGACACGCGGTGGCAATTTCCGCAAAAGCGAACCTGCTCGCCAGCCGTCAGTTTGCCCGGATTGAAGGGCATTCCCTTTCCCGCGGCGTGCGAGGCCGCCCCGGGATGACACTTCTCGCATTGCACGCCCGGAACGATCTTTGTAAACGAACTGTCGAGAACGGTGGAGTGGCAACCCAGACATTGCGACAATTCGCTCGGCGTCTTTGGACGGCCAAGAGAAAGGATCGCGTTTCCGGAAGGCGCCGCGTTCTGCCCCACGGTGATGCCGTACCGTTCGAGCTTCGGGAAGAAGCTGACGCGCGATTCAAGGAAAGTGCTCCCTGATCTGACAATCGGAGTTTGACCCTGCGCACCGGATCCCAGAACCCAATCGATAGTGCCTTCCGCGGCGTCCGAGCCTCGAAACGAAATCACGATGAGATTCGACGCGTTCTTTTTGTAAACGAATTGATAGCCCCCGCCAGCTTCGTGCAGCGCCAATTTTTCAATGTTCTGAGCGAAGGCGCTCTGTAAAGCGGGCAGCATCGCCGAAGCCATGCGGGTTTGCGCGTGAGCTTCACTTTCGAGAGGATGGCAGGATTCACACGGCGCGGCTCCGGCTGGCCCGTAAAGCGCGAACAGCGGCATTAGAAAGAGCAGCCGCATGTTCTATTCTGAGCGCAACGACTTTACCTTTTCCATCTCGGCGTGCGCTTCATTGGTCTTCCCCTCCGCCATCAGAGTCTGGCCGAGAAGATAAGTTCCGGAGGCGTTGTTGGGATCGAGTTTGAGCCCCTTACGAAGAATGCCTTCCGCATTTGAATAGCTTCCCTGTTTCAAATAACATTTTCCGAGCAGGATGTAAGGACCGCTGAAGTCGGGATTAAGCCAGATAGCCCGCTGTAGTTGGGAGACGGCATCGTCCCATTGCTGCTGGCGAACGTAGGCGTCCCCAAGCCGGTACCAAGCCATTGAGAAATTCGGATTTAGGGAGAGTTCGTTTTGCAGATATTTGATCGCTGCGGGCACACGGCCTTCAAACATAGCGATCTCCCCGAGCAGAAAATTCGCTTCCGGCAGTCCAGCATTCAGTTGCAGCGCCTTTTGCAGTTCAGCCTCAGCTTCCGGCTCAAATCCTTTTTTCAAAAGCATCTGTCCGGCCAGGAGATGCCCTGAAGCCGACTTGGAGTCGAGATGAAACAAACGGGCAAAGGCGACCTCCGAGAGATCAGGCTGGCGGTTTTGAATGTAGGCGTATCCCAGCATGTAGTCTGCGTCCGTAAAGCCGGCCACCTTTTCGAGGAATGGGATCGCCTTGGGCGCTTGCGACAGCATGAAGTAGCTTTGCCCAATCATCAGCATCGATTCCTTAAACACTGGCGTGCCTTCCTCCTCCGATTGCGCCGCAGTCTTAAAAGCCTCGATTGCAGCGGCGTATTGGTGCGCTTTGAACCTATCGACACCCTGCTGATTTAGATTTCCGGCTTGTAAGACCGCAACTTCAAGCGCAAGACTCAGCATGCCGAGTGTCTAAATAATCATGGTACTTACCTGCTCTATTATCCGTCCACGCGCC
>JALYVD010000006.1 GCA_030853405.1 Acidobacteriota bacterium
ATTTGAATGGTGGTCGCGTCATCCTGAATCACCTTCGTATTGATGGGGAAGGTGATGTTGTGGGCTTTTTCCGGCAGTGTTACCGTTTGAGGCACTTCCACCAGATCCGGCCGGCTAGCCTTGATGGCGAATTCTATGCCACCCGGCGGCGCAGGCCCGTTCAGGCCTACAACCGCCACCGCCTGCATGTTGCCAAGCGTTAACAACGGCTTTAACCCTAGCACCACCTCAGGCCCCATCGGCGCCGTGGGATGAACACCGTTTGGGAAGGGCCGATAGAGCGGGTCCCCAATATTGATGATTCTCCACTTCAACAATCGCGTGCTCCGCAGCAGGGCGTCGCCCACGTTAGCGCCTTGAAACAGATAAAGGAACGCCTGGTCCGGATGTGGAAGATTCTCAAGGTACGGTTCGCCGATCGCCCCGCTGGTGACCGTGATTCCTCTCGTTACCGCGTTAGCCGCCCAATTGGAGCCACCGCGCGGGTTGCTCGCGGAAGCACTGTCCAGATGTATGCCGAGGGCCCCCGGGTTCCAGGAGAACGCATCATTATAATGATCCAAGCTGTACCAGCCCGCATAAAGGGCGGCGGAATCACACCGCATGGGCGCGGGAGCGGCGCCGAATTCCTGCTCATGCGTATCTTCCAGAATCTTGAATCCGGCTTTGCGCGCAAATTCGCCGGCCTGGAACACATCCCAATCCCCCGCCCCGTAGCTATAATCCGCCACGGACGCAATCGCCCCGTAACGCCGGTCAAAACACGCCTGACCCGATAGTCCGCGGCTCTCGGCGAATAGAGCTTTATCTACCAGCCCCTTGGCGAGCGCGGCCGTCGGTGCGTCTAAACGCCAAACGGAGTAAAGTTGCCGCGACCCACTTTTTTTGCGGTACTCCGAAAGAGGCACATAGGGTTCGTATATATTGCCTTCGCTCTGAGCTCTTCCGAAGTAAGGCTGCACTTCCGTTTGCTCGGCGGCACGGTCCGGGAGAAAGTCGTCCCAGATATCCGCGACAAACTGATCGAGGGCGTAAGTCTGTCCCTTAACCGACAGGTCGAATGGAGTTTCATAGGAGAACACAATGTACAGAATTCTGTCTTTACCGATTTGGTTCAGACACGCCTGAATCGGGGCTTTTACGCTTTTTCGAAACTCCCCCTCTTCCAGAAAATCGGTCGATGAAGGTTTGATTTTGCAGATGTTGCTGGGGGGTATGGATCTCTTACCGATGTAGTATTCAGCTACCGAACGAGACTCTGAATTGCCCGCGTTGTACACCACAAGAACGCGATCGTTGAACGCAAGTTGCGCAAATGCGGTTTGTGCAGCGACCATCAGCAGAACTAGTTTGGAAATTCGCGAGAAGGTCACGGGAGCCCCGATTGACAAATTCCAAACATTTGGGAACCTTGGTAGCTTTTCTGCCTTCTTGAATGGATAACGATCAATGTAGATCCCTGATTTCGTTAGGGAACGCCTCGTTACTCATTGGCCAAAAGCGTGCTTAGATCCATCCGAACCCCACGGAAGCTACTATGGTCAGTCGAGTCAAAGACATTGTTTGTTTAACGTCTGTTTCACTTATTCTGGATATCGCCGTTTCGGTAATACGGAGTGTCCGGCCGAATCACGCTTCCTCTATTAAGACCGGGTACAACCTCGATACGAGCTTCCCACTGTGGCAATCGGGGGTTGTAAAAGGTTAGAGATGCTGAACGCCTTCACGGTGGACGTAGAGGACTATTTTCATCCAAGCGAAGTCGGCTCCGATTTGGGACCTAATACTTGGTCCACACTCCCCTCGCGTGTCGAGATAGGCACATCTTCTCTATTGGACTTGCTCGCCAGCCATGGGGTTCGAGCTACCTTTTTCATACTGGGATGGGTGGCCTCTGAAAAGCCCGCGCTGGTCAGACGTATCGCCGAAGCGGGACATGAGATCGCCTGCCATAGTAATGAGCATCGCCTCATTTACGAACTTTCTCCGTCCGAGTTCAAAGCCGACACGCTGGCCGCGATCCGCGCTATAAAGGACGCCTGCGGTATTACGCCACGCACCTACCGCGCGCCAAGCTTCTCTATAACGGGCAGGAGCTTGTGGGCCCTTGAAATTCTGGCTGAGTGTGGCTTCACTCATGATTCCAGCATCTGCCCGATTGTTCACGACAGATACGGGATCCCCGGGTCTCCGCGTCACGCTCACACCATTGAGACCCCATCTGGATCTCTTACCGAAGTACCCGTTGCGACTGTGCAGTTGTCAAACAGCCGCGTTGCACCGGTAGGCGGGGGAGGATATCTGAGACTGTTTCCCTATCGCTACACGGCCGCCGGCCTGCGGCGCATAAATACCGATGAAGGAAAGCCAGCCTGCGTTTACGTGCATCCTTGGGAGCTGGACACCGACCAACCTCGCCTGGCAAAGGGACATATAGCCCGGCTTCGCACGTACACGGGACTGGGAACTGTAGGACACAAGTTAAGCCGGTTGCTGCAAGATTTTCAGTTTGCGACCCTGCGCGAAGTCTACCCTTCTCCCGATTCAGCGAAACAAATAACGCCGGTGCTTCGCTACGGCACACCGCAACCGATGGCTGTGTCGGCGTAGTTCACTTCGTAATCCTCGGGTCCATTCTCGAAAGCCTTCGCTGTTCCTCATTGAGGCTTGCGAGAAATTCGGGACCTCGTAGGTTCCGAAGACATACTGCGGTAAGCTTGTTTCATGAAGGTAATGGTCAGCGAGCTTGAAGAAGTTAGAGAAGTGTTCGGACTGACCAAATCGGAAGTTGCCGATCTGCTCGGCCGCCGTGCTCAATCGATTGCCGAGTGGGAAACGCGAGGTGTGCCGCGCGAGAAGCGTGCCTCTGTGGAGCGTCTACTCGACTTGGCGCAGCTATTTCGGCGCCGTGTGATCGCGTCGCGCATTCCCGAAATCGTACGCACACCGGATTCATGGCTAGGCAACCGAACCATTCTTGAAACGCTCCGCGCCGAGGGGGTCGATCCGATTTATGCTTATCTGGGACGGCTATTCAATTACAGCGGAATGTGAGTGAGTGTGCCGCCCACAACTCGCCGCAGCGGCCCCTATTATCGCGTGGCCGCACCAGAGTGGATCGATCCAGCCGACACGTCATACTCCAAACAACGCGGTGGCCGGTGGAACCCCGCCGGGGAATTTGGCGCTCTTTACCTGAATGCCACCACACAAGTGGCGGCCGCGAATGTGCGCGCGCAACATTCGGGGCGTGCCATCAAGCTCTTTGACTTGTTGCCGGAAGCGCGTCCGGAACTCGTCACGTTCGACGTCCCGGCCGCCGATGTTGTCGATGCATGCACTCCAGGTGGGATCGCGGAGCTTGGCTTTGCCGAGAACTTCCCATACGGGGTTCCCTGGTCACCGTGCCAAGCGATTGCTCGCAAAGCGCACGCGGCGGCACTGGCCGGCGTCGCGGCGCGGTCCAATGCGGAGTCAACGGCAACTGCCTTCGTCGGCGAAGAGCTCGCGTTGTTCGAGGAGGTTGTCGTCGGTGCTGCGCCGCGGGTACGGCGCCGATTCTACGAGTGGTATCCCGACCCAATCCCCGGATAGACTTTGTTGTCACATATCTCTGCACTAACTTCTGCACTAACTTCAAAGGCCGCGTGTTCAGTGGGCTTCGTTGCCGCTCAGCGGCCGCGAACCATAGCGTTCGAAAATCGCAGCCGTCAACTCCAGATCCCCTTCTCCCAGCGCAGCGCCGGGGAAAAACCGTTGGAAGAAAGACTGCAAGGGACCGTTACGCTCTGTTGGTTTAAATCGAAAACGAAGGCGCGAAATATCGGGCTTTGCGAATAGGTGCCGCAGAGTCTCAAATTCAATGTGACGCGAAAACGCCCGGCAGCTCATGACCCACTGATCCACTATGCAGAGTCCCGCTTCCTGTTGCCGCCCTGCTACCGCCGCGATCTTTCCAAGAGGGCCGAAGCGATCGGTATAAGAAACTGTGAACAGAAATGCGCCGGGCCGCTCGAAATTGGCCTTCCATTCCGCCTCGGTATACCGCTGCCCATTCAAGTTGAACTGATTCGTTTTATTCACGAGTTCAAAAGTGCGCTTGTCGTCTAAAGGGTTCGACGCTTCGAACGTTATCTTCGCCTGCAGGCGTGCAAGAAAGTCTTCCGATGCTTCGCTTTCGCGGGCTTCTTCAAGCGAGGCCGAAGAGCGCAGACTCTGTAGACGCAACTTGTCTTCTTCAAGCACCTCGCTCTTGCCGAAACGCGTTCTCAGATGAGTGATCAGCGCAACCACTGCCGCTGGATTTTCAACGGGAAACGGCAGGCATTCCATTCCGGGATATTTCTCGGCAACTTCGGCGAGTTCCATCGGACTGTCATCCACAAACACAACACTGTCGGCGGCAATATTCCACGCCTTCAGAATGCGCCCGATCCCATCGGACTTGACGCCCCAGTTCGCCTCAATGGGAAATACGTGGGAAGGCTTCACCAAGATGTCGGCTCGCTGAAACGCCTCATTCACCAGCGCCGCGTCATTCTTCGAAGCGACGGCCACCAGCACGCCGGATTCAGCCAGCGATGCCAGTGCCTGTTGATAGAGCGCATGTGCCTGGGACTTGCCTTCGAGGGACCACGAAATACCGTCTACGCCGGCATCTCCGAGGATGCCGCTCCAGAGCGTCCGGTCCAGATCGGTAATGAGTCCTTTTTTCGGCACTGGCGGGAACAGACATTTCACGCTCATGGCCGCCACTGCATCGGCATGGCTCACCGTATAAGGAAAGCCTGCGAGCAGGTCCATCTTCACATCGTGCCGCTCTGCCGTAGGCGATTTCGTCGCCAGAGAAGCCCCGCTTACCACCTTCACGCCGCTCAGTCTGGCTACTCTTTTTAAGAAATCGATAAGAATCGAATTCAGTTCGAGTTCGAAAGCGCTGGTCTCTGAAGGAGGTAGATATGTAAGCGGCGGCAACGCCAGAGTTGGACCCACGACGACGACCGGCGTCACACGGCCTAGCGAAGCGAGTTGCGTCTCCAGGTGACGGGACTTCTCTTCGCTTTGCGCTACAACGTCTTCAAGAACGGCCGCGCCCCAGCCGGCCGAAGCACGCAATCCAAGTCTGTGGTCTAAGTCGGTCCACTCTATCACGGCGACAGCGCCGCTCAATCCCGCTTCCGAAGCCTGTCGAATATTTCCCGCCAGGTCT
>JALYVD010000014.1 GCA_030853405.1 Acidobacteriota bacterium
GCTTGGGCTCACCTCCGTTGTGGTGACTCACGACCTGGATTTGATGCGCAAGGTGGCCGATTCAGTGGTGTTTCTTTATGAAGGTCACGCCATTTATTTCGGCCCGGTGTCGGAGATCGATAAGGCGGAGCATCCGCAAGTGAAGCAATTCCTGGCCATGGACCGTGTCGAAGCGGTAGGCACTTCTAAAGCCTAATCATGGCCCGTCAGGCGCCTCTTCAGACTCTGCCAGTGGCGGCTGAACCAACCTTGCTGCGGCGTTTTAACGTGTAACTCGCCTGCTCCCTCCGCACCGCTTATAGGCGCTCCAGGTTGGAACTGCTCGTTTCCGGTGAGATGGACGCGTACACCATCGAAAAGATACGTGTGACGCCAGAACTTCCCGTTATCGTCTTTGGTAACGATTTCAAATGTTCGGCCGAGCGCGCTCGAATCCGGCGGATCGACATGCACCGGAAAATAGCCTTCGATATCGCGCTCGCGATACGATGTTTCGAAACGATGATGCCTCCGGTTCCAAAGGAACACGCGCCAGGCATTGAAGTCGTAGGACGCGGGTTCGGATAGCGTCGTCCAAAGCCAGTGGTGTTTGACACCCTTCTCTTCATCCGTCACAGCGCCTAAATCGAAGTAGGAAGTGATGTGCTTACCTTCGGCATACTGCGCTACTTCGTCGGGAATCGACATGATCAAATTCCTGGACAGAACCCACCCGCACTGCTTGTCCTTTGTACGCACGAGCGTCCAGTCCTCCATCACGACCGGCTTCTTGGGCTCCTCGATTATTTTCCCGGCTTGTTTCTTCAAGCTTGCGGAGGTCTGCACAGCGGCAACTTTTCCAGTGGACAACTCCAACCAGTTATCAGGTGGCTTTGGCGGCGGCGGTCTGGGCGGCAGCTTGAACCCGGTTTTGGGCTCCTTTTTTTTCCGCTCCCTCCGGGCAGGCGCTTGCGGACGTTCGAATGTAAAGACCGGCGGCCGTGCAGGTCCGGTGACCTTCGGCGAAAGCTTGTGAGCCAGAACCTCAACCGAGGCCGTCTCAGGAATTCTTGCGAAGGCGGGAGATTGCCTGTTCGGCTCCAAATGAATATTCAAAGCCTCGAACACCGCGGCTGAGCCTTCTGAAGGCAGGCTGAGCGCGTGTTCCGAATCGCGCCGAATCTGCTCCATCTGTCCGGGCGTCAGGAGTTGCGAAGAGTCCATCCAACCCTCCGCCCCTTTTTCGGTCCGGACTCTGACGAAGCGCCGCCGCACATCCAGGATTTGGACACGCTCACCGTATTTGAGAACTGCCACGGTGGCGTTCTTTTGACTGAGCTCACTACGGAGATTCAGGGTGGCCGGTGCAATGTAGGCAAGTCCTAAGACATCGCCAGGCTGGTTGTTGCAACCGCTCGCGAAGAGAATTAGCACCGCCGTGACAACGCTTGCCAACGCAATCCGCAGCAACCAAGACCGGTGCATGTCTGAAGTAGTCAACCTAGAGAAGGCGAGCAATCTCTTTCAGGATGCAACGATCCATCACGACCGGAATTCCCGCCGCTTCCGCTTGCCTGGCAGCTTCTTCATTCACCACGCCCTCCTGCATCCAGATGCAGCGGATACCCCGCCCCGCAGCGGCCGCGACCACCTCCGGCACGCGGGCAGGCCGTCTGAAGATGTTTACGATGTCCACCGGATCGGGAACGTCCTGCAGAGATGGATAGGCGCGTTCGCCCAGCACTTCGGTCTCATTCGGATTCACTGGAATGATTCGATAGCCTTGGCGCTGCAGGAATCGCGATACGCCTAAACTCGGCCGGATTGGGTTGCTCGAAAGCCCAACGACGGCGATCGTCTTCGAGGTGCGGAGCAGTTCACGAATGTCGGGGTCGGTCATCATCGGTTACCTCCTCCATCCTAAGCAGCTTTCGGAACCGCTCCACTTCTCTGGTAGTTAGAGTTCGATAGGCGCCTGGCTTCAATTCGCCTAATTCGAAAAACGCGATCTTAACTCGCTTGAGCTTCTCGACCAGAAAGCCGAAATGCTTGAACATGATGCGAATCTGGTTTTGCCGTCCTTCGATCAGGCTCGCCTCGTACCAGGGATTCTGGCCTCTTCGAATCAGCTTCAACCCAGCGGGGGCTGTTCGCCTTCCATGCATAGGAATGCCGCGGCGAAACTGCTCTTCCTGCTCCAGAGTTAGTGTCCCGTTGGACTTTACTAAATAGGTTTTTACTACATGACTGCCAGGAGAGGTGAGCTTGTTCGCGAAATCTCCATCGTTGGTCAGTAACAGCAAACCTTCGCTTGCGTAATCGAGCCGTCCTACAGGGTAGATACGCTCACACATGCCCTTGAAAAATGACATCACGGTCTCGCGTCCTTCCGGATCGCGAACAGTGGTCACGACGTTTTTCGGCTTATGGAAAGCGATGTAGACGTTATGCTTGGGCTCGCTGAGTATGCGGCCGTCCACTTTGACGCGATCAACGGAGAGATCAGCCTTTGACCCAAGCTCTACGATTGTCGCTCCATTCACCGAAACCCGGCCGGCGACGATCAGTTCTTCAGCCTTACGACGGCTGGCTACACCCGCCCGCGCGAGAATTTTTTGGAGACGTTCTTCAGCCATTCATTTCCTCATTCTGCACAGGAACTGCCGGCTTGATTTCCGGCGCGGCAAGTGGAGGAACTAAGTCTTCCGAATCACTTAACGCGAGCCTCCCCAGTTCTTCAAATTCCTTCAGTGTCGGCAACTCGGCCAGCGAGCTAAGTCCGAAGTGGATCAAGAACTCGCGGGTGGTCTTATACATGATCGGCTTGCCGAGCACGTTCTTCCTGCCCGCCGTCGCGATCAGCTTGCGATCAAGCAAGGTCTTCAGCACGCCCGCTCCTTGCACGCCGCGAATATCCATGATCTCGGGAGCGGTGATCGGTTGTTTATAGGCGACAACGGCCAGAGTTTCAAGTGCCGCAAGCGACAGCTTCAAAGGCGGCTGGAGTTTCTTCACGAAGCGGCGGATGGATTCGTGGTGCTCCGGTTTGGTCGCCATCTTGTACCCGCCGGCAAGCTCACGAACAGACAGCCCTCGATCCGGCGCGCCATACTCGGCAACCAACTGGTTCAGAATTTCCCTCACCCGGGCGAGCGGCTGCTCTACCGCAGTCGCGATTTGATCGGGCGTGAGCGGTTCATCGGTGATGTAAATTGCCGCTTCGATAACAGCCTTAACCGAAGCAATGGCATCGTCGGGAAGCGCGGCGTCCGTTACGGCTTCCAGGACGACATCGTCCGAGTCCGCGTCCACTGGCCCCTCATCTTCGCCGACAGGAAGATCTAGCTGCGCATGACCGCCTATCTGGGTTTCGGGTTCGGTTTCCTGAGCCGCTACTCCCGCGCTCTCGGGAGCCTCCCGGCTCTCGTTTTCTACTTCTTCCATGCTTTCTATCAGTGATATTCCTCTTCTACGGCCGCCAGTTCCTCGGCCGAGACCTGCGATTCCTCAAAACCGGACCCGCGGCAAAGCCCAATATCTCCGAATGCTTCGAGCTGCGTAAGCTCCACGGCCTGGCGTTTCACCAGTTCCAGGATCGCCAGAAACAGGCAGATCATTGCGCGCCGCGAACGCTGTTGTTCAAACAACTGCGTCGCCGAGATGGCTTCTCGCCTGGAGCGGCCCAGCCTATGCTGGAGGAACTGGATCATGTCGGGCACGCTGACTTCTTCTCTACCAATCTCGTAGAGCGGACGGCTTTTGGCACGCTCCAAAACGCCCTGGAAGGTTTTCACCAGATCGAATATGGTGACCGCCAATCCAGGACCTTCGTCCTCGGCTGCAAAGCGGTCAATCTGCGGGTTCGACCAGACCGCATCCTCGATTACGCGCTTTTGTTGGAGCATCTCGGCGGCGTTTTTGAAGCGCTCATGCTCAATTAACTGATCCACCAGTTCTTTTCTAGGGTCGTCTTCCGGCGAGATCTTTTGCAGTTCCGGGTCCTGGGGCAGCAGCATCTTGCTCTTGACATGAATCAGGGTCGCGGCCATGTAGACGAACTCGGAACTGAGTTCGATGTCGAGTTCCATGGCTTTCTGCATAAATTCGAGATACTGGGCAGTGATTTTCGCGATCGGGATGTCGTAGATGTTGATCTGCTGTTTCCGGATGAGATCCAAGAGCAGGTCCAATGGCCCTTCGTACTGTTCCAGATGAAAGTTTAAGGGCGAGGACACTAGCTCCATATTAGCGAAATAGGCGTGTTTGGCGGGTTGTTCCGTTGCGAACGGGGTGCGCGACATGAATGTGGACGATTGGCGGGATGTTTTTTTTGTGGCACAAGGCTAGCGTATATGTACGCTATTAGAAGGAGTCCGCTATGGCCGATTCTTTAGGCGCACTTGAAACCGAACGCTCCGATATCCAGCGGAACATCAGCCAGTTGGGCGATATGCGTACTGGTTCGATCACTACGACCGGCGGGCGTTGCGGTAATCCCAA
>JALYVD010000065.1 GCA_030853405.1 Acidobacteriota bacterium
AGAGCGCTGCTAAGGTGGGCCGGAACGATATGTGCCCCTGCGGAAGCGGAAAGAAGTACAAAAAATGTCACGGGGCTGCGGCGTAGTCTTAGCCGCGTTCGTCATCGCCGCGTCCTCAGCCGTGCCAAATCTATTGGGGCTAGATCAGTCCTCCGTTTGGAAAGAGTACGGACTAGTTCACACGGACATTGGGCAATCGGGCAAGCTGCACTATACCGCCTATCGAATGAAGGATCTGACCGGGGCGTTAGCGGTTTGGGAGTGGCAGAGATCGCCCAACGGTAAGCCTTGCAGTCAGGCTCCGTTTTGCACGCAGGACGGCAATCGAACGGTTATTCTGAATGAGAACTACGCCGTCGTATTCGATAGCGCCGCGCCTAGTCAAAGCGATGTTGACGCGGTTTTGAAGGGGCTGCCTGACAAAACCGATACGGCCTTACCCGCAATTTTGACGTTCATTCCGAGAGCCGGCCTTGTGCCCGATTCCGCGCGATATATTTTGGGGAACGCTTCGCTAAAGACGTTCGCACCTGAGCTTGCCTCCGCCAATATCGGATTCGAGCAAGGCGCGGAAGCGCAAGCAGCCGAGTACAAGCTTGCGAAGGACACCGGGCCTACGCATCTGGCGATCTTCTACTATCCAACTCCTGAAATGGCGCGGCTCCACACGGTTCAGCTGAAACTTGTTGCCGGACCGCACGTGAAGCGTTCGGGAGTACTGATATCCGTTGTATATGGCGGCGCGACGGATCAGCAGGCCGATACTCTCCTGAGCCGGGTCGAATACGAGGCGAAAATCACATGGAACGATAGCCCTCCACCGGGTCCGATTAAACCGCTTTATGCCTTGTTGATGAATATCATTTACATGAGTATTTTGCTTAGCGCATTAAGCCTTGCCGCTGGGCTGATCTACGCCGGAATGCGATTATACCGGAGAAGATATGGGCAGTTGGAAGCGGATGAGGCAATGACGACCCTACACCTAAGCGGTCGGTAACCAACTGACATTATTAGACTTAGCGAGACTTCCAGAGGCGTTTTCCACAGATTGCGGGGCTGTTTTCCACATCTAGTGGAAAAACAGTTTGGCGGATAAATGGTTTGTACTTGTGGACTTACAAGCACCGCTTGAACTGCGGAAATTTTGGCTTGACTTCACCTTCCCGTGGCCCTACACTCCAATCACAAACAGGTTTTGGCGGTTGCGAAACCGTCGGATCTGATTCTCCCATCAAACGTAACCTCCGGCACGCCGGAGGCCTGGAAACAGGAGAAGATGCTCATTCGTAAAGGATGAGCATTTTCTTTTCCCAGCCTCATCCAACTACTTAGGAGTTTGCTGAAAAACGGGATTGACCCTATTTCGCCATCTCTAAAGTGCTGAACCGGCGTGATCCTGACAGCGAAATAGGCTGTCCGTCCCGGTTTTTCCAACCAGATGAGACCTTCGCCCGCTAAACCGACCGATGTACCCCAAGGCTGGCGCGAACGGCTGAAGGCGCTGCGGAACGTCCCACCCCTCCTGAAAATGGTATGGGATACGAGCCCGTTACTCAGCGTCTTTACGCTGGTGTTGCGCGGTCTTTCAGCGCTGTTTCCGCTCGCGACGCTCTGGGTCTCGAAGCTAATCATTGACCTGATCGTGCGCGCCATGCGGCACCAGCATTATGACCGCTCGGCCATTTGGAAGCTGCTGATTCTAGAACTACTTCTAGCGGTTGGGGCGGACACGTTGGGGCGATTTGTAAGCTTGGTGGACAGCCTGTTGGGAGACCGGTTCACCAACTATATCAGCGTCAGGCTAATGCAGCATGCGGCAACCCTGGACCTGGTCTCGTTCGAAGACCCGGTATTTTACGACAAGATGGAGCGGGCGCGGCGGCAAACCACGGCACGGCTAGGGATGCTGGCTGGATTAGCGGGCATGGCCCAACAGGGACTTACGCTGCTATCTTTGCTTTCCGCAGTGATCTTCTTCTACCCATGGCTGCTGGTACTTCTTCTCGTGGCAACAATCCCGGTCTTCCTGGGAGAAACGCGGTTTGCGATGCTGAGCTACTCCATGCTCTACCGGCATACTCCGGAACGGCGGGAATTGGACTACCTCCGATATCTGGGGGCGAGCAACGAGAGCGCCAAAGAGGTCAAGATCTTCGGCCTGGGAAATTACCTGGCCGAGCGTTCCCGGGCGCTCTTCGAACGTTTCTATGCGGAAAACAGGCATTTGGCTATCCAGCGGGCAATACAGGGGACGCTGATCAACCTGGTTCCGACCGGCGCTTACTACGCTGCCTATGCACTGATCATCTTACGGGCGCTAGCCGGGGGCTCTGACTGTAGGGGATCTCACATTGATGGTCGGAGCGTTCTCGCGGGCGCGATCCATTATGGAGGGACTGGTTTCGGGGCTGGCGGGAATTTCAGAGCAGGCATTGTTTGTAAAGGACTTGTTCGATTTCTTCGAAACGCGCCCCACAATCGGCTCGCCGCCGGACGCCCTTCCCGCGCCGCGGCCGATTCGGGAGGGTTTCGATTTCCAGGGGGTCTCCTTTGCGTATCCGGACTCGGATCATCGCGTTCTAAGTCAGATTAATTTTCGATTCGAGCCGGGCGAACGGGTGGCTCTGGTCGGAGAAAATGGGGCGGGCAAGACTACGCTGGTCAAGCTTTTGGCGCGTCTGTACGACCCGACGGAGGGGCGAATTCTGCTGGATGGGGTGGACCTTCGAGAATACAATGTGGACGATTTACGCGGAGAAATCGGGGTTATTTTCCAGGATTATATGCGATACGACATGTTGGCCGGGGAAAATATCGGCGTCGGGCGGATTGACGGCCTTTCGGCTCAAGACCGGATTGCGCGATCGGCCGAGAAGAGCCTGGCTTCCGAAGTGATTCGGAAGCTGCCCGACACCTATCGGCAGATGCTCGGACGGCGTTTTGAGGGCGGGGTGGATCTTTCGACCGGCCAGTGGCAGAAAATTGCGCTCGGACGCGCCTACATGCGCGACGCCCAGATCCTGATCTTGGACGAACCGACCGCTAGTTTGGACGCCCGGGCCGAGTTCGAAGTCTATCAGCGCTTTGCGGAGCTTACGGCGGGAAAAATGGCCGTACTGATTTCTCACAGGTTTTCAACGGTGCGAATGGCCGACCGGATCTTGGTTCTGGAACATGGGCGGATCGTCGAACAGGGGTCGCATGGGCAGCTTGTTTCGCTCGGGGGCCAAGTACTCGGAGTTGTTTGAGCTGCAGGCGGCGGGATATCGGTAGGAAGGCACGTTGCCAAGGAATTTTCCTGGGCTGGTAGGAGTTAATTAACCTCCGTCCCGAATTCTTCCTCCGTCCCGAATTCTTCCGCGAGTTTGGATGCCCGGGCCGAGTTCGAGGTCTATCAGCGTTTCGCGGACCTTACGGCGGGAAAAATGGCTGTGCTGATTTCCCACAGATTTTCAACGGTGCGAATGGCCGACCGGATCCTGGTTCTGGAGCATGGGCGGATCGTCGAACAAGGCTCCCATGGGCAGCTTGTTTCGCTCGGAGGCAAGTACTCGGAGTTGTTTGAATTGCAGGCGGCGGGATATCGTTAGAAGAAAAACCGGTTATGCCACGACAATGCCCTTCCCCTCCACGATCCGCACGTACTGATTTATCGGCGCGTTCGTAATTTTATCCACCTGTTTACTAGGAGCCGGCCAATGGATTTCCAGTTCCTCGATCTTCGCCGCTTTGCCGATGCCGAGCACTTCCCGCGGATCATGGGACGATAGATAACTGCCGCCGTTGTTCTTCAGCCGCAAGCGCTTTTTCCCGGCGGCGGTCCAGTAAATCTTCGCTCCGATGGCGTCCCGGTTGCACGTTACGCCTTCGAGCTTTAGTCCCACCCAGTTGTTGCCCTTCGCTGCGTCATTCTTGAGCAGAACGGGAGCGCCTCCATTGTTAGCAACCAGCACGTCAACCGCGCCATCGTTGTTGTAATCTCCCACCGCGAGTCCGCGCGCCGAAAATGGCTGGTGAAACGCCAGACCTCCTTCCGCGCTGACATTGTGAAGTTTGCCGTCTTCGCCCTGGTGGAAGAGCAGCAGCGGTTCTTTGTATCGCACCTGAAGCGAATACTGATCGATCATGTCGTCCGGATGTCCGTTTGCCAGGAATAGATCGATCAAGCCGTCATTGTCGTAGTCAAAGTACTTCAAACCCCAGCCGCTTAGAAGGCGCGTGGCTTGCGCGACGTTCTGGGTATGGGCCACATCGCGGAAGCTCTCGTCCTTGTTGTTTTGGTAGACGGAGAACATTTCCTGATCGACGTTCGCCACAAACAGATCCTGATAGCCATCGTTGTTTATGTCAGCCGCATCGACGCCCATGCCGGAACGGGGTTGGCCATTCTCGCTGAAAGCGACACCGGCCTGTAAAGCGATCTCTTCCCACTTCCAGGTTCCATTCGGCCCCGGCCCCCGGTTCATAAACAACCAGTTTTGCACCGTATCGTTAGCGACGAAAAGGTCCATGCGCCCATCGTTGTTTACATCCGTCGCGACTACGCCCAGACCTTTGCCGATGGCCTTTTCGATATCGGTTCCTTTCGTGACGTTGGTGAAAGTTCCATCCCCGTTGTTGTGATACAAGTAATTGGCCGTACCGCGAAACACGCGCGGAATGCAGTAGTAGTGCTTGCCAACTTTGTTGTCTCCGCACTCGAATTTGTGGGCTCCCGAATAATCGACGAAGCTGCACAGGAACAGATCGAGCCGGCCATCGCCATCGTAGTCGAACCAGACGGCGCTGGTGGTCCAGCCCGGCGTGGCAACACCCGCTTTTTCGGTGACGTCGGTGAAGGTCCCCTCGTGATTGTTCTTGTAGAGAATGCATTTCCCGTAGGCTGTCACAAGCATGTCGGGCCAGCCGTCGTTATCGAAATCGCCCACCGCAACGCCCATGCCGAAGGTTCCACCAGAGACTCCGGCCTTCTCGGTGACATCGATAAAGGTGCCGTCGCGGTTGTTCTTGTAGAGCGCGTTTCTAATTGACTTGGAAGGTTTCCAGAAGTCGGACGGGCCGCTGTTTACGAGATAGATGTCCATCCAGCCGTCGTTATCGAAGTCGAGAAAAGCGCAGCCCGGGCCAAGAGTTTCAG
>JALYVD010000107.1 GCA_030853405.1 Acidobacteriota bacterium
ACACGTGTGGGATAACCACCGGGCCGCCCAGAGTGAAACCAAACTGGTTCTGCGTGAATGCGCCGGTAGGCACGCCGTTTCTATTGTTGAAGAAGTTATTGGCGTTCAGGTCTTTATTCCGCAAATATTCATAAACGTCGCCATGTAAGTCGTTAGTGCCCGACTTGGTTTTGAGGTTGATTACGCCTCCGCCCGTATTGCCGTACTGTGGAGGCAGATTGTTGGTCAATACGTTAAATTCCTCGACCACCTCTTGCGACGGTAGGAGTTCGACCGCGTGGCCGAACGGGATTACCATGGTGGCGCCGTCAAGCAACCAGTTGCTCTGGTTCGCCGTCCCGCCTCCGATCTGAAAATTGCCGTAGGCTGAGTTGTTTGTACCAGCCCCGTTCTGTTGCGATTGTCCTTGCGGAACAACGCCGGGTGCCAGCGCAACAAGAGCTAGTGGATTACGTCCGTTCAACGGAAGCTCATTCACTTCGCGCGATGAAATGACGGTTCCTATCCCGGCATTATCCGTCTGGATCAGTTCCGCGCCTCCTGTGACCGTCACGCTTTGCTCGGATTGCCCGACTTGAAGTGAAAAATCGGTTCTGACGCTCAATCCCACTTGCACCTGGATATTCGGATGGACCTGCCGCTGAAATCCGGTGGCTTCCACGTCCATCTCGTAAGTACCGGGAAGCACATATTGGAATGTGTAGAACCCGCCTTGGTTTGTCTGGGTGCTGACAGCCACTGCGGTTGCGGAGTTTTTGAGCGTCACTTTAGCGTTGGGAATGGTTGAGCCGCTAGGGTCGTTTACATACCCGGTAAGCGTTGCGTCCGCTGTTTGCGCTCCCAGAATGGAAGCGAACGTAAAGATCGTGAAAATACTGAATATACGAGAAAACACGATACCTCCTTTGACCCCCTCGACCGCATCCATTGATTTAGTACGGTCTACCTACAAAAGGATATACTGCGATTTGCGGCTTCGTGTCAAGGAAAAACTGCCGTACACGTAAAGGTTCGGAATCACCGGATCAGGTGATCGATTCCCACGTTTCGACGGTATAGGCGGTACCGGTTCTTGGGCCTGATCTGGCAAGAACACCCGCCGCTTGGTTGTCATCCCACTTGATCGTCAAACGGGTGAATGCCGGCTCAAGAGATCCGTCATCCTCGTAAAGAGTACAGGGACGAGCGCCGCTGCCGTATTTTCGCACCGTGAGTTTGAAGGCATGCGGATCGCGGGTGCTTAGAGTGGATTGCGCGAGCGGCAGAAGAGATCCTTTTTTGATGAACAGTGGAATTTGATTTAGGGGCGCGTTGATTTTCAGCTTTGTTTCTCCGCGATGCGTAGAACGAGTCCAAAAGTCGATCCACTCGCCGCGTGGAAGATAAATCTCACGTTCATGTTCGCCTGCGACAACCGGCGCGGCCAGTAGGTCCTCTCCGACGAGGTACTGATCATCCACCGTCCAAGTCCTCGGATCGTCTGGGTAATCCATGACAAGAGCACGGAACGGAGGAATTCCTTGCAGCCGATAGCGCACAAAAGCGGCATACAGATAAGGAACGAACTGCATTCGCAGGCTAATCAGTTCCCTGCAAGTCGCTTCCAACTCTTCCCAACCCGGAGCAAAGCGGTTAGAGTTATTGGCGTCCTTGTCTACCTGCTTCCAAGGCGGGTTCTTGATATACCACGCGTTCACCATTGCGACCGGGGAGAAGATAACGGTCTGCAGTCTTCGGATGAGATCTTCCGGATCCCGTGCATCCCGCACCTCAGGACACCAGAGTAGACCGGAAAAGCCAGCGTTCAGCAATGCGCGAATGAACTGCTTGTGATCATAAGTGTCGCTATAGAGAGCGTAAGGATACGGGGACGCGAGAGCGTGTGAGGAGCGAACCAGCCCCAGCGTTCGAGTACCCGTTCGCTCAAACGCGGTTTGAATTGTGTCCTGATAGCGCAGACCAAAAAACGAGTGCATTTGTTCTCCATCCGCGCCGGAAGGGAATTGACTTAATTCGGGCCAAGACCAATTTCCCGTGTAATCGGAGTTATCGCATTCGTCCAACTTGAATCCAGATACGCCGTGCTCGATCAGGGTCCGTTGATGATAATCGCCGAAGATCTTGCGCGCCTGCTCGCCTGCAAAGTCCGGTGTCAATCCATCCCAAACCTCGTAATCGCCGGAGTATGGAACCAGCGCCGAGTGCAGCGGCGAGGTCGGATGCGTAAAGGCGTGCTCCCATAGATTGACCTTGTATCCGGACTCGTTCAAGCGGGAAATCATTCCCGTTGGATCCGGGAATTTATCGCTCCACACGAAGGAGCACGAGTAGGAATGCGATTGCCACCCCGGTTCGAGACCGAGCACATCGCAGGGGATTTTCTCCCGCCGCAGTTGATCTGCCAGCCCGAGTACCTCGTCCTGGCCAAAGCTTCCGTAACAGCGATACCAAAAACCCAAGCCCCAGCGCGGCGGCAGCGGCCCACCGCCGGAAAACAGGTTGTAACGTTGGACGGCTTCCCGCATAGTGGGACCCGCAAACAAGTAGATATCTACGCCGCGGGAATCGGGAACCTCCACCAGAACCTGGCTATGTTGGTCTAGGTGATATCGCTTGTATGATTCGGGCACTGCGGAGATCGCGGCGGATTGCGACGGTGTAGCGGCCCGCGAGGAACGCGACGCGCCTTTCTTAGCCTTGTTGCCGCAGTAGATGTTTACGTATCGGGCGGTATCGATTAAAACACCGTATCCTCGCGCGGAAACGTAAAAGGGAACCGGAGCGTGTGAGTCCCCGAGATCCGCACTGGGATCGGCGTTCACACGAAGCTTCTTCTTGAGCCCACGCTGCAAAAACGAATAGAACTGCAAACCCAAGCCGTAGACCATTTCGTTAGGTTCGAGTGGCAAGGAGACCGCGAATCCACGATTTGTGGCGGACCCCACAATCGAATTCAACCGAAGCGGAGGACTGCTGACATTGGTAAGCTTCGCGAGCGCCTCTCGTGCCGGCTGATAGCGGCGCGCCGTAACAGGCGTTAAAACTTCATGCGCCCCAAAGCGGAGCCGCCAAATCCCAGGCAGGACAGGTTCCACCCCGGAGGGTTGAGACTGCATGGGTGCCGCAGCCAGTCCCAGAGCAGCGGAAACCATGTTGAATTTGCGTCTCGAAAGTCCGTGTGATTTGCTCAAGCTTTCTCCTCAGGCTGATCACTGCGCGACGAAGTCGGCGGACGACAGGATCTGCTTTTCTCCGCGAAGTAACTGCTGCAAAGTAACCATATCAACCTGATGGATCTGCCTCCCGCTTTTAATCGCCAGAGCCGCTGCCAAGCCGGCGCTTTGCCCGGCAATCATGTAATTCGCTTCCATGCGGAAAGAGGCGTACGCGATTGTAGACGCGGAAATGCATACGGTGACCAACAGATTTGAACATTGTTGCTGCTTTGGCAAAAGGGCGCGATAAGGAATCTGCCAAGGCTCGACGGGCATGCTGAGGTAGCCTTCCGTAAACGCCTGGCCGATCACGTTCGGGAACATGTAAACCTTGTGCGTCACCCACTGAACTTCCCGGATATCGATGTTGTACCCAGCCATCCCAATAGAGTCGTATTTCTCGCGGGATTCTTGCAGATCGTGTTGTGTGAGGACATATTCTCCCAGCATCCGGCGGCCCTCGCGAACGTACAATTGATACGGCCAGTGCTGGTTGCCCTGCTGTTTATCCACAAATTCGTCTTTTGGAAGTCCCAGACGCCGGGCGGCGGTCTTGATACTGTCAGGTACACTCGCGTCGTTTTGCAGAAAATAAATCAAGCCCTGAGCCCAGCGCAAGTGCTCATCCCAAATCTGTTTCCGTCGGGCATAGCTCGCTTCCGGATACTCCCAACTGGCTCCCAGTAAGTCTGTCGATACCGGTCCGGTGCTGTTGATATCTGTTTTACCGTTCGGGATAGGAATGATTCCCAGAAAATCATTGATTGTCAGGGCGCCTTTGCCACTCTCCAGGTAGCGGCGGGCGAGTGCATACTGGCGTGGGTCGTACTTCTGCGGCCGCTCGACTGCAAGCCTGTTCTGCGCCACGTCCGTCAAGCAGAGGCGAAAGCAGTAGGATTGAAATTTGCCATCGGCTTGCCCTATATTCGCTACTTTTTCCTGCGGCGTTACATAAGGGAGCAAACCGGCCGTAGAATCGTCGGCGGATACCGGGAATTTGAATTGATGATGTCCTGGTAGAAGACCCTGCCGTCCCGCCAGAGACTCGTCATACTGCGATGTCCCCTCGCGGCCGATGACATAAGCCACTCCCGCAGCCTTCATCAAATCTCCTTCGTAAGAGCTATCGAGGCAGACTCGCGCCTGGAACTCATGCCCGTTTTCGCACCGCAGCGATTCGATGCGTGTTCCGGTTTTACTCACCCCGGCCAATCGGCAATCAAGGTATGTCTCGACGTGAGCCGCTTGTAACATGCCGTTGAAGATTTGCTCCGCCACATGCGGCTCGAAGGCCCACGCAATCGGCTGACCATAGTGCGAGCCGGCGCTAAGGAAAAATGAACGCGCAAGACCACCGATGAGCTGCTTCTGATTGTCAACGTCGCTATTGCTGAGACCGCCAGAGACCATGCCGCCGACGTGTGAAGTTGGCTCGATAAGAGCAACCCGCATTCCTGCACGAGCCGCGCTCGCAGCCGCCATCACGCCGCTCGGGGTACCACTGTAAACAACCACGTCAAACGAGTTCGCCGCACATAAACTTGCGGTTGCGCTGAACATGCTCACAAGGAAGGCGAAGGCAACATGACGGCCTCTCGTTCTACGCACTTCGGCGCCCTGTCGTGCTGAAATCGCCGAATCGTGGCGGAGCGAACGTGTCCCGCAAGGCCAGACAAACGGCGCCATGCAGCAGAGAATCGTCGGCCGAGAGCCGCGCGGGATGGATTGCGTAGCGTAGCTGCGAAGAGCCGAAACAGGAATTCACATCCTTCTCGATAAGATCCCAAATGGCGGTGATGCGCCCGGCAACGATCACTTCCGCTGGATTGAACATATAACCTATATTCGAGATCCCCAGCGATAGGTATTTGGCGGTTTCACGAAAGCTGGAAAGCGCAATCTGCTCCCCAACTCTTGCGCCTGCCAACATCTGTTCAAAGCGTTCAACGCTAAATTTGTGCCGCGGATTCGCCCGGCGCCAAGTCGATTCGTTGCTTACGTGAAGTTCCCAACATCCGTGACGGCCACAACGGCAGAGCGGCCCCGAAGGGTCGATGACCATGTGGCCCACCTCTGCCGCAAGGCTCGCATCATGTCCCAGGTAGATCTCTCCATTCATCACCGCGCCCGCCCCGGTACCGAAATCGCTAACATTTAGAAAAACGAAGTTCGTCTTACGGCCGGGGTGGGCATCATTTGAGAGCCACAACTCCGAGAGCGCTCCCACGTTGCAATCGTTGTCCGCCAGGGTCGCTATGCCAGTGTGAGCCTGAATCGCATCTCCAATAGGAAAGTCATTTAGCTCACCGTGTGTTGGCGACCAGAGTATACGTCCGGAAAAGGCATCCACGTGTCCGGGAACGGCGACCCCGATGCAGTGGAACTGCCTTTGCCCTTTGAGCCCCGCCCGTTTCGTGATCTCTTGCACTGCTCGGCCGAGCGCCTGTACCAGGCTACCGGGCGAAGTCGGAGTAGCGAAGGTCAAACTGTCATGAATTTTCCCGTTGAGTCCCGCCCAGGCGAGCTGACAGTATTCCGGCCTGATATTCAGTCCCAGTACCGGGTGATTCAGATCGTTCAATTGCAAGCTCATGGGCGTTCGGCCTCGCTGTGAAGCGGTGCTAAGCTCCTCCGAGACGAAGTTTTGTTCCACAAGTTCATCGACGATATCGGAGACACTGCTCCGGAATACACCCGTAAGCCGCGCGAGTTCAGCTCTTGAAATCGGCTGTTTTTGGCGGATCAGGTTCAGCATAATGGCCCGGTTCACGGCGCGGACACTGGACGGTGTGGCAGTCCGGATTGAATGAGCGTTCTTCTCCGGGACTTTTTTGCTTGACATAAAGTCGCGAATAGCAGTATACCCTTTTGTAGTGGCTCCGGACTAAAAAATTTGGTATCAGTTAAATGGTGTGGCATTCGCTTGCTTTGCACGCGCGGTTCAGCGTTCGAACTGTGTTGAACGGAACCGCGGCCGTCAGGAAGCGGCAGAGTTATTCGAACTTCCAAATCGCCACACGTCTAGGAAGTGCGGATCGGGATGAGGACTGAAGTGAGTTTCGCAACCAGTTACAAAGAAGACTTATTCAACGCTATCGATCAGGTGAAGCTGGGCCAAGTGGAGCAAGCAACTTCCTGGCTGCGGGAGGCCCGCGACGCCGATCGGCACATTTTCACCTGCGGCAACGGAGGCAGTGCGTCTACTGCATCGCATTTTGTTTGCGATGTCGTTAAAGGCGCCAGCTATCAGCGGGAAAAGCGTTTTAAAATTATGGCGCTTACCGATTCACTTGCCACAATCACCGCCTATTCAAACGATGTCAATTATGACAGCATCTTTGCTGAGCAGCTCAGGAACTTCGCGGAACCTGGAGACATTCTGATTGCGATCAGCGGTTCGGGCAATTCACCAAACGTGATCGCAGCGGCGGAATACGCGAGAACGGTGGGTTGCAAGACGATCGGACTTACCGGGCGGGATGGCGGTAAATTGGGCAAGACCGTGGACCTAAATATCCAAGTACCGGTTCAACATATGGGCCGGATCGAAGATGCTCACCTGATTATCTGCCACATGATGGCTTATCAGCTTATGGAGTAGCCGCTTCAATTGAGAGCCGTTGTGAACTAACGTGTCTGTTTCGCGAAGAAAAGTATTGGAAGCTTTGGCCGCTGGAACGGGCTTGGCAATGTCCGTGCCGAGTATGCTCGCTGACCCCTTCGCGGCGCCGTCTCAGCGCCAATGGACCCCGAATTGGATCAGCGGTCAACCAGAGCACTCCGTTTCCGCCGATCAGCAAATCGGGCTTCAGCCGCTAGCGCAACAGGTGCGTGAACTCGAGACGACTCTTGACTACCTGGGCCAACCATTCTCTTCCGCCGACCGGATCGTATCGACGCCGCGCTCA
>JALYVD010000111.1 GCA_030853405.1 Acidobacteriota bacterium
GGAGAGGACCTGACCGGGAACGCGCTTGAGAAGCGCCGGGACGAACTGAAGCACTTCGCCAAAATGTATTTTCGCGGACCGATCCGGCTTTCTCCGCGAACGCGCGATTTTGAAGTCGCCAAATCCTGGTTTAAGAGGATGGCTGGGCCTCTGGATGGAGTGATTGCAAAACGAGTGGATCGGGCCTACGCTTCGGGCGAGCGCGATTCGATGCTGAAGATCAAAAATCTCCGCACTGCCGACTGTGTCGTAGGCGGCTTTCGCTATGGTGCAAAGAACAAGTTGGTAGGGTCGCTGCTGCTAGGGCTTTACGACGATGCCGGACTGCTGAACCACGTGGGTTTCACGTCGGGGTTGGCGTCGGCGGAAAAACCGGCGCTTACGAAGAAACTGGAAGCGCTGATCGAGCCTCCCGGATTCACTGGAGCCGCTCCCGGCGGCCCGAGCAGATGGAGTACCGAACGAAGTACCGAATGGCAACCGCTCGCGCCGAAATTGGTGGTAGAAGTGCAATACGATCACTTCTCGGGCCACCGCTTCCGGCACGGCACCAAGGTGCTGCATTGGCGTCCGGAAAAAAACCCACGCGACTGCCGGGTGAGCCAGGTTCGCAAAGAGAGCGAATCCCCACTAACTCTGCTCGATTAGGAATATGTTCCCTAGGCGTGCTGACCTTTGTGTTTACCCTCGGCGAATTCTTCAATCATTTTCTTGCTGAATGCCGGGATGTCCGCCGGTTTGCGGCTGGTCACTAAACCCTGGTCGGTCACTACTTCTTGATCTACCCACTCTCCGCCAGCATTCCTGATATCCGTCTTCAGAGAAGGCCACGACGTGATTGTTCGCCCGCGTACGACGTCTGCTTCAACGAGCATCCAGGGCCCGTGGCAAATTGCGGCGACGGGCTTGTGCGCATCGAAGAACGACTTTACAAATTGCACCGCGCGGGGTTCTTGCCTTAGCTTGTCTGGATTCATGACCCCGCCGGGAAGCAGCAGAGCGTCGTAATTTGCCGCGTCGGCGGAGTTCAAAGCCACGTCAACGGCAATGTCGTCGCCCCATTTGTCGGTTGCCCAGCCCCTAATCTTGCCTTCCTTAGGGGAGACGACCTCGGTCTTCGCACCAGCCGCATCGAGGGCTTTTCTCGGCTCGACCAGTTCGGCGTACTCAAATCCTTCGGTCGCCAGAATGGCTACACGTTTGTTCTTCAGAGCGTCACTCATGAGTTCTGTATTTTCCTTTCAAGTTCGCCTGTCGGTATTTAGGGGAGCCCCCGGCGATTCACCAAAAACAGCACGAGAAGAATGATCAAGATAAGTCCTAGACCGCCGCTCGGATAATAGCCCCAGCCCGTGCTGTACGGCCAAGAGGGCAAAGCCCCAAGCAGGAGAAGGAAGAGAATGATAATCAACACCAATCGGAGCATAACTATAGATTCAGCCTCAGGGGTTGGATGGTTTCGGACTGGTATTGTGACTAGCTTTCTTAAGAGATACCCAGTTCATCCGCCGACTCAAGAGGTTCAAATTCCATGACTACGCCTGAATTCTGAAGAGCATCCTTGAAATCCTGGTCCTTGCCTTCGGCCACATCGTACTCCCAGATTTCGCTACTGATACTCAGGAAACCGTCGTCTTCCTCCAGGACATCGGAGGAGTGTTGGGCGTCTGGGCGGGTACGGCCTACACGCTGAGCATCTATAACCACGCCGTCCTCCAATTCGGAATCGAGGAAACTAGCCGGGTCATCCGCTTTCTCGCCTTTCTCGTCGGAACGCTCACGAAAAATCACACGATACTTCATTCATTCTCCTCTTCTTGAACGGATTCTTCATTTCGCGACCGTCGAGTCAACCGACTTAGCTTTGTCGAGGTGTCCCTGCAAAACGGGCAGAGTGCGAGACGCAAAATCCTTAATCTGCGGATCTTGGCCGTTGTTCGCTTCCTTCTGGAACTCTTTTACGTCTTCTTCGTGATCCTTAACCATGGCTTTCATGTAGGCCCGGTCAAACTGCTCTCCCGAAAGATTCTGCAGTTTGCTCTGCAAAGCCTGATCCTTTGCGCTTAGGTCGCTGGGCAGCGTCATGCTTTCCTTGGCGGCGACACTCTTCAAGTCGTCATTCGCCTTGGTGTGGTCGTCTACCATCTGCTGACCGAACGCCTTGACGCCGGCGTTAGTTCCCTTTTGCGCGGCCAGCTGTCCGAGTTGGACCTCTGCCATGCCGCCCTGGGCAGCCTTCTGGGCGAATTTGGCGTCGGTCGATTTCATCATCTTGTTGCTGCCGCTATCCATTTTCTGGTCTGAATTTTGCGCAAACACCGGCGCGGCGCAAATGGCCGCCGCGAGCGCCATCCCGGCAATGTAAGTACTGGCTTTATAGGACATGCCTCTCTCCTCCCCACATTGGACCTTCGTTCCGAGTCCTGGTTACCCTCAGAGGAATACTTGTACCTGAAGATTTGCGAACTTAGTTCCGGCTTGAACTTTGCGGCACAATGCGAATAGCGGTGATTTTAGACCGATAAGACCCCTGTAGCCCGGAGCAGGCGAGGGTTTCTGGAGAGTCAAGTGGGGCGGTTTAACCGATGGTAAAGTGGGTCTTAAAAGTGCAAGTCTGCGGAGAATGGGAAGAGTGCGTCTTTAGCAGCCGTCAAGAAGCGTTGACCGCCTTTATAGCATTGGCGGAGGATTACTCCGCGAAAATCGAGCGGGCGGTTCTGCTGCGGGATCCCATTCCTCAAATGTTCAGAGTGCCTGGCGAACTCACTTTTCATCCGAACGAGTACATCAACTGATTCCATTAAGCGATGCTGTTAGCTATCGCATATCGAGTCATTTGAGCTGTGGAATGCAGGCCAAGGCGCTGCATGATGGCGGCGCGATGAAACTCAGCCGTTCGAACGGAGATGTTCAGTTGATTGGCAATATCCTTCGCGCTGCAGCCGAGCGCGATCAAACGCAAGACTTCTCGTTGACGGCCGGTGAGGTCATTCTTGTTCGGTGCTACCCTGTTGAACCCGTCCTTGGATGGATTCAGCAAGGTACCCCCGTCGAGTACGGTCCGAATGGCGTAGAGCAGGTCCTGAGCCGGAAGCCTCTTTGAAAGATAGGCCTTGGCGCCGACCTGAACTGCCTGATCGAGATAGCTCGGCTCCGAGTACATGGAGAGAAAGACGATCGGCAAATCGGGCTGCCGCTCAAGAACCTTCCGTGCAGTGACGAACCCGTCCCCCCCTGGCATACTTACATCGAGAATGGCTACATCCGGGTGAAAATCTTCGACTGCTGCAATGAAGGCTTGGCTGTTGTCAACGGCTAATACGTCGAACTCGGTTTTCATCATTGCTCCGAGCGCGTCCAGAATAATCTGGTGATCGTCGCCTAATAAGAGTTTTGGGAGCGGACTACCGCTCAATGGTAAAGTTTCGGGGTCCACTTCTAACCTCGTCCTTACGATGCTATTTTTACCAGTCCCATCTCCCAAGTAGTTTTACGATACCGCCGAGTTAACAGGTCTGGCGGGCGGTAAATCGAACAGGGCGACGCTCAATTCGGAGAGATCGTCGAAGTTCGCGACGATGAAGTCTGCTCCAACTTTTATTAGGCGTTGGCGCTTCCATGGATCTACGGTGAGGCACTCCGGTTCATTCGATGCCACGCCGACGGCGGCTCCACCGGCCTTCTTAACTTCTTCGATTTCCACATAGCCATCACCGAAAACGAGGAGTTCGTCCGGTTTGAAGTGCGCTTGAGCGAGGATCTTCTGCACCAGCAGAGCCTTAGAAAAGCTCGTGAGATCGTCTTGGGCGCCGAAAATACGGTCCCCGAAGAAACGCGCGATATCCAGGAGCGATGCCTCTTCTTTTACGTTGGCATCGTCGGTTCCGCTGGCAAGGTACAGTTCCAACCCGCGTTCCGTCAAGGATTCGAGCAGAGCCCGGGAGCCCGGGATCATGTAGCGTTCGGGCGAAACGCGGCCGGTGCGCAGGTCTTCGATCCGATCGCGAATACGAACCCAGAGCCGGTCAAGGTACATTCTTTTATAAGCAAGGGGCTCCAGGGGTTCTCCGCCGCGTTCCTTAATCGCGTCCGCGAGGGCCATCATCTGGTAAATCGTCTCTTTGCCGGTAAGACGCCACACGAACTCCTCTACAATCGCCGTGAGTTGGTCCTCGTTCTCGACCGTCTTGGTCGCGGTGAGTTGCTCGACACACATCGGCACCATAATTTCGATCCATCCTGAACGGATGAGAGACAAAGTGCCGTCGAAGTCAAAGATGACCACACGAGTGCGCGCAGCCGAAGCATTTGGAGTTACAATCTCGATCACTCCGGTCATTTTCCCATGAAAGGGAGGAAAACACCGATCTCGTACTCCCCGCGATGAATTGGCAACACCCCTCGGCTGCGTTATCATCAACACTTGCCGCGACCTGCGGCCTCTCGAACAATTAAATTTTATGCGCGTCGCAATTATTGGTACCGGCTATGTCGGTCTTACGACAGGTGTCTGCCTAGCGTTCATCGGTCACCAGGTCTCTTGTCTTGATACGGACGAATCGAAAATTCAGGCTCTAAGAGCTGGCAAAATTCCCATCTATGAGCCAAGTTTGACGGAATTGCTCGAAGAAGCGCGTCCAAACCTGAATTTTACGAGCAGCTATCCTGAAGCGATTCCGCAGGCCGAGGTTGTTTTCATCGCTGTGGGTACTCCGCCTACGCCTTCGGGGGCTCCCAATCTGGAATATCTCTCTCAGGCGGCCCGCTCGATCGGTCAACATGCTTCTGCGGGCTTTAAGGTTGTAGTGAACAAGTCTACGGTACCGATCGGAAGCGGAAACTGGGTCGGGTCCTTGCTTCGGGAGAGTTGCGAGCAGCGCGAAATAGGTCACTGTCCAGAGTTCGGGGTGGCTTCGAATCCGGAGTTCCTGCGGGAAGGTTCCGCTCTGCATGACAGCCTATACCCGGACCGTATCGTTATAGGCGCCGATGAACCGAGAGCTCTTGAAGTGCTTTATTCGCTGTACCGGCCAATCCTCGACCAGACTTTTAATCCACCGACATATCTCCCGAGGCCGGAGACGGTAGGCGCTGTTCCACTACTTTCCACCGACTTGGCCTCCGCCGAGCTGATCAAGTATGCGGCCAACGCGTTTCTGGCCCTGAAGATAAGCTTTATCAATGAGGTGGGACTGCTCGCGGAACGCGTCGGGGCGAACATTACCGAAGTGGCGCGCGGTATCGGACTCGATTCCCGTATTGGTCCCCGTTTTCTCAGCGCCGGAATCGGCTGGGGCGGCTCCTGCTTCGGCAAGGATACGGCCGCACTGATCGCAACGGCCAGCGAATATGGCTTGAACCTGCCGATCGTAGAAGCGGCCCGCAAACTGAATTCCCGGCAACGCGACCGGGTGGTTGAAAAGCTTCTGAATGAGCTCAAGATCCTCAAGGGGCGGACAATCGGATTGCTCGGGCTCGCCTTTAAGCCGAATACGGACGATCTGCGGGAGGCACCCGCAGTTGAGATTGCTCAAAAATTGATTGACCGGGGCGTTCGGGTTAAGGCGCACGATCCGATCGCCGCCGAGAGATTCCAGCGCGAGCACGGGAACATGGCCGTTCAGCTGTGCGAAACTGCCGCCGAGGTTGCAGAGGGCTGCGATGCGCTGGTGTTAGTTACGGAGTGGAATGAGTACCGGGACCTCGACTGGGAGTTGATTGCGAAGAAAATGCGCAGTCCTTTTCTCCTTGATGGACGTCATTCGCTCGATCGCGAGAAACTGAGTCGCGCCGGCATGAAATATCAAGCGATCAGTTAGAAGCTTCTTACGTTCCTTCGGTCTCCGGCTGCCCGACGTGGCTTTCCGAACCTGAGTCAGCGGACCCTTTCAGCCACTTGGGCGGACGTCCACGCCTATTTTTATTTCCTTCCGAGAGGCGTTCCAGGGCGAGAATAGCGTTGGTGAGGCGATCCCGCTCGGCTTGTAGTTCAGAGATCATCTTAGCTAGATCCATTTGACGCCTGTGAACATAGACACAAAAGCCCGGCTAGTTGTGACTAGCCGGGCTTTCGCTGTTGAAATTAATCGGGCGACGTCCTACTCTCCCACACACTCGCGCATGCAGTACCATCGGGGCTGAGAGGCTTAACTTCCGTGTTCGGGATGGGAACGGGTGGAACCCTCTCGCTGTAATCACCCGAAAGTGAATTGCTGGGATTAGACCAGCGAAAACTCTTTCGAAGTTTTAATCTTGAATTAGTTATTGACAGGCAACTAAAGAATGAAACCCAAACAGTAGGGTTAACTTTATGGTCAAGCCGAACGAGCTATTAGTAACGGTAAGCTCAACACATTACTGTGCTTACACATCCGTCCTATCAACGTGATCGTCTTTCACGGCTCTTCAGGGAGATCTCATCTTGGGGAAGGTTTCGTACTTATATGCATTCAGCACTTATCCTGACCAGACTTCGCTACTCAGCTGTGCCAATTTGATATGACAACTGAATCACAAGAGGTCTGTTCACCCCGGTCCTCTCGTACTAAGGGCAAGCCCCCTCAAATCTCCTCCGCCCACCACAGATAGGGACCGAACTGTCTCGCGACGTTCTGAACCCAGTTCACGTACCGCTTTAATAGGCGAACAGCCTAACCCTTGGGAGCTTCTACACCCCCAGGATGCGATGA
>JALYVD010000126.1 GCA_030853405.1 Acidobacteriota bacterium
GCATTCTCAGCCGCCATGTATCCAGTCGGAAAAATGTCCGAGAGAAATAGCACCTGTTCGTCAGTTAGACCGTCTGGAATTTTAATCGGACCGACGTCGGCGAAGGGCACACGAAGCAGTTGCGCCTGGCCGCCCGCGAAACCACCGAGCATGTGTGAATACCCAAACAGGCCGGCGGGTGATTGACCCATAACCTTACGTGCCATTTCGGCGTTCGGATTCGAGGTGTCGCAAAGCGAGAACAGGCCCATTTTGCAATACCGGCAAGCGCCGCAGGAGATCGTGAACGGTACTACCACGCGGTCTCCCTTTTTCAACTTCTTAACATCTTTCCCGACTTCGACCACCTCTCCCATGGGTTCGTGACCAATGATGTCGCCGGCTTCCATGGTCGGCATCATGCCGTCATAGAGATGCAGGTCCGAACCGCAAATGGCGGTAGACGTGATCTTCACGATCACATCGCTTGGGACCTCAGTCTTTGGTTCGGGAACGCTATCGACACGAACGTCGTGCTTACCGTGCCATACAAGGGCTTTCATCATGTAGAGACTCCTGATTTCGAGGGTACTTTCGGTGAATAGACATGCAACCGGGCGGAGTCAGTTGCACTGTGATAAATGCCGGGGATATCAAAAAGAGGACCTCGCAACCTGTTGACAGTTTCCCTCACACTTCCTACACTTGCGGATATGGAAATACATCTGACACCGGAAAAGGAGGCACAGCTTTACCATCTCGCCACGCGTAGCGGCAAGGACACCGCGCAGATGATCGAGGAAGCCGTTGACCGGTTTCTGGAGTATGATGCCCATTTCATCGCCGCTGTCGAAGAAGGACGGGCCGCGCGCAGCCGTGGCGATCTAATCGATCACGACGAAGTAGTAGAGCGTATTGAACGGATGTTCCGTGCCTGATGCGTGTTCGCTGGACCGGACTCGCAGCCGACGACCTCGCGCGTATCGTCGAACGCATCCGGGAAGACAACCCCGCCGCCGCGCAGCGGGTCGCCCGAACGATATATAAAGGCGTCGCAGCACTTCGAACTATGCCGCAGCGCGGGCGACCCGGAGCCGTGCCGGACACCCGGGAACTCGTCTTTTCACCTCTGCCTTACATCGCTGTCTATGAAATCCTAGAGGATCAGTTGCAAGTGCTGCGTATCCGTCACGCCGCGCAGAATTGGCCTTAGCCGCTTTGAACGCAGCCGGTTTTCAGATAGAGATTGAACCCATGGACGGACCATCGGCAGTTGGGCCGTTCCAACTTCCGAAGCAACGTCCCCGTCAATCGGACAGCCAACAATTGCTTGTTTTTGCCCTCGTAGTTGTGACATTATGTTTCGGGCCTATAAATTCGCTCCATATTAATCGCCATAGCAAAATAAATATGCTGTGGCTCAGTGGTGCGGTTGCGACGTGTTTCAGGGAGGAAGTTTATGAATCTCAGTCGAAGTTATCGAGCAATGAAGATCCTCGCCATCGTTCTGGCGTTCTTCCTGCTCACATTATCCACACAGACGCTGATGGCGCAATCTCAGAACGTCGGCGGCACCGTTATAGATACCTCGGGGGCCGTTATTCCCGAAGCCGCGGTGAAAATCACCGACTTAGGCAAAGATGAGGTCATCCGGCAAACCACTTCGGATAACACGGGCCGATTCCAGGCCATTGACATTCAGCCCGGCAAATATCTCGTCACTATCGAGAAGGCGGGCTTCAAGACGACTGAAGTCAAGATCACTGTCGATGTAAATATGAAGGTCGATATTGGAAAAATCCGGATGGACGTCGGCCAGGTCGATCAGGTCATGTCGGTGAGCGACGTCGCCCCCTCGATTGAGACCAGCACCATGGACAAGGCGTACCTGCTCGACCAGCACCAGATGTCCGAGTTGCCGATGAATGGCCGCAACTGGATAGCGCTGATGAGTACGCTCCCGGGGATGAGCAGTTCCGCGCAGAGCGACTTCAATGTGAACTTCAACGACGTGTCGCAATTCCACGGTCTAGGCGGCCGGGGTTCGGAAAATAATTTCTACCTGGATGGCTCGCCGAACGTCGATGTCGGCGATAACCAATCGCAATATACCCAACCCAGTATCGATTCGATTGCGGAGTTCCGCGTTCTGCAAAGCGCTTTCAACGCGGAGTATGGCCGAGCCGAGGCCGTCGTCGTTGCAGTAGAGACCAAATCCGGCTCCGCCACTTTCCACGGCACGTTGTACGAGTACTTCCGCAATAACGTGCTCGACGCGAAGTGCGTCTTATGCAATACCCTGCAACCCCAGTTGCGCTACAACCAATTCGGCGGGAATGTCAGCGGCTGGGTGCCTTTGCCAAAAATATCGACTCCTTCGAATAAGCGGGTCTTCTTTTTCTATAACCGGGAAATGACGCGCCGCGACTTGCCTTCGAGCGCCTACGCCGATGTTCCGGATGCCCAGGTTCTAGGCGGCGATTTCAGCCCGTGGCTCACTAACACCAACATGCAGTACGCGCCCGCGTTCAAGAACGGCACGATTTTTGAACCCGGAACCGTAACGCGGGACGGCGCTGGCAACATCACCGGCGGCGTGGCTTTCCCGAACAACACAGTTCCCACATCGATGATGAATCCGCAGAGCCTGGCCTTGCTGAAGATCTACTCGCAAATTCCCGGCTACGCCAGCCTTCCAGCCGCCCCGAACCCAGGATACGCGCGCTATTACTACAACAATCCGGACCTCCTCAGTAAAAATCAGGATGTACTCCGCATCGATTACGCCATCAGCAGCAAGTTCAGCACGTTTTTCCGCTGGGTGAACGATTACCAGAAGGAGCAATATCAAAACGGTGTCTGGGCGGGCGAGCCCTTCCCGATTCAGCCGCAGGTCCGTCCAAAGCCGGGCAGTTCCTGGTCGTGGAATCTGGTCAGTACATTCACACCCACGCTGGCCGCCGAAACCGTCCTGTCCTACAATCATCAGTCGCAGTCGCTGTCGATCGTTGGTGATAATCCGATCAGCATCAATAAGCTCGGCGCTACATTCCCACAACTCTATCCCGCGACCAACATCACGAATTCCATTCCCAACGTGAATGCGTCTCCGGTCAATTTTAGTCTCGGCGACCCTGGTTGGCACAACTGGGGCAAGGACTACGCCGTGACCGAAAACATCACGAAAGTGGCGGGCCAGCACACGTTCAAATTCGGGACCTATATGAATCGGGACGACAAGGCCCAAACCGCTACATGGCCGCAGAACGCTACCATCACTTTCAATTCAGCCGCTTCCATGCCCGCCGACACGGGTAACGGTCTAGCCAACCTGATGCTGGGAAATTTCCAGAACTATACCGAACCCAACGCCTCCGTTTTCCCGTATTTCCGCTTCTGGTCCGCCGAGTTTTACGCCCAGGACAGTTGGAAAGTGAACAAACGGCTGACACTGGAATACGGGCTTCGCTTCCAGCACATGGTCCCGACCTACACAGTCGTGCGCGGCGGCACGCCAGGCGGTGAAGGCACATGGAAGCTCTATAGCGTCAATCTCGCCAAATACAACCCCGCCGTCGCCCCGGCCATCGACGTGAACAATAATGGAGTCATCGCCGGGAATGCCTTCAATGCGCTGTCACAAGAAGGATTGGTCTGCGATCCCTGCTCGGGCACGCCAGGCGGGTTCTCTCAGTCCAAGAATTTCTTCCAGCCTCGCGTCGGTTTCGCTTACGACGTTTTCGGCGACGGAAAGATGTCTGTTCGCGCCGGCTTCGGAATGTTCAATGAGCGCCTCCGGCAGAACAACTTTAACTTCGGCGCTGGTTCGTCGTGGCCAAACCAAAGCACGGCTACCGCGATTAACGGCAATGTCTCTAATATCAACGTTGCCGCCGTCACGTCCGGCACTCCCGCGATACAGCCGCCGGGCATGGACGTCTGGCCGGTTAACAACACCATGCCGACCATTTACTCGTGGTACGTTGGCGTCCAAAGGCAGTTAGCCGCCGGATTCACGCTCGATGCTTCCTATTCTGGGAATCGTTCCGTTCACCTGATGGACCAGCGAGCGCTAAACGCTCTACCGGCGGGAAGCTTTGTCACAAATCCGAACCTGTTAGGGTCCGTCAACAATTTCAGCCAAGCGCTTCTGCCATACCGCGGCTGGGGCAACTTAACGGGTATCGAAACAGATGCCTACTCGCGCTACAACGCATTGCTGATCCGCGTGAGCCGGCGTTTCGTAAACCATCTCACGGCGAGCTTCAATTACACCTTCTCGAAGGCCATGGACATTTTGGACAACGACTCCGACACGATCACCAATCCGTTCAACATCGCCCAGAACTGGGCGCGGGCTGGTTACGACCAGACGCATGTGTTTTCGACCGACTGGGTCTACGATCTCCCGAGCGTCAAAGGCGCTTTCGACAAGCCAGTGCTTCGAACTGTGTTGAACGGATGGGAAGTGACTGGGATCTTCCGGGTTCAATCGGGAATGCCGTTCTCGGTTACCTCCAATGGAAATCTGCAGGGAGTGAACGTCGGCGGCTCAACCGGCGCATTCGTCAACCTCGTTGGCGATCCCTATGCGGGACAATCCCAGGACGGGTGGGTCAATCCAGCTGCTTTCCAGCGTCCGCAGGATGGCCAGTACGGCAACTTGGGCCGGAATGCTCTACGCCTACCCACTATCGTCAACCTGGACGCAAGCGTGATGAAGAACTTCGCGATCACGGAAAGGATGAAACTCACCTACCGCTTGGAGATGTTCAACCTTCCCAACCATCCCGAGATCTTCGGGATCGTCAACGGTTTCACCGGCGACAATCCGGGGTCCGGCATCTCAACCACGGACAAGAACTTCGGGCAGCCGAATTCCTGGCGAGACCAACGCACCATTCAAATGGCTCTTAGATTCGCGTTCTAAGTTTGACAAGGCGGGCAGCAACTTCAAGGGGCTGCCCGCTTGCTCTGCGTGGCTATGATTGCGATATGAAGTACGCCGCTTGCCTATATCTCTGCGGCGCGCTTGCCTGGGCCGCCACTGAACCGGCCAAGCTCGTCTTTGATCACGCCGTTCAGGCGCTAGCGGCCGGAGATTACGCCGCTGCCGAACAGGGGTTCCAATCCGTCGTCCGGCAGGAGCCAGACAACGTCGGCGCTATCGGCAACCTCGGCATCATCTACGCTCGAACCAATCGCACCGACAGGGCCATCGCGGAATACCAGAAAGCGTTGCGGCTCAGCCCCAACGACGAGCCCATCCTTCTAAACCTCGGAATTGTTTATCTGAAACAGGACCGCCATGCACTGGCGCTGCCCTTTTTTACTCGCGTCGTAGCCATTGATCCTCAGAATCAGCAGGCCCGCCAGTTACTCGCCGTCTGCCGCCTCTACACGGGCCAGGTGGCGTCGGCCATCCAGGAGCTGGAAGAACTCCGGGCCGCCAGCCCTCGAGACGAGCAACTCCTTTTTCTGCTGGCGTTCGCGTACCTGAAAAACGGCGATTCGAAGACCGCGCAAACCATCTTCAACCGGATGTTCGACGTAGCGGGCCCGGCGCGAGCGCAATTTTTACTCGGCAGAGCATCTTATGAGGCCGCCCTGTTTCCCCAAGCCGAAGAGAGCTTCCTTCAAGTGCTCCGCCTCGACCCCAACTTCCCCGGTCTGCACATGGAACTGGGAAAACTCTACATCAGCGAACGGCGGACGGACGACGCGATTCGCGAATTGAAATTCGCCCTGAAGGAGAATCCCAGTAATGAGGACGCCAATTACTTTCTTGGCAGTCTGCTGATTCAAGAATCTCGCTACGCGGAAGGCATTCCCTATCTGGAACAAGCGCGAAAGCTGAAGCCCGATTCGTGGGCAATCTACTTTTATTTAGGCAGAGCCAGACTCCACCTGGAGCAAAAGGCAGAGGCCGTGGCGTTGCTCCAGCGAGCGGTGGAGCTAAACCCCGATGCCGCCAACGCTCAATACCAATTGGGACGAGCTCTTCAGGCTGATGGACAAAAGCTTGCGGCCAGCCGCGCGTTTCGCCGCGCCCACGACCTGAAGGCCGGCGCGCTTGCCGAAATGAACATACCCGGCGTTCGGTAACGTCGCGTAAGCTCCCAATATTGACCGTGCCTGGTCATCCTTCAAAAGAAGTTCCGAAAGGGCTGTTAAACGTTATGCTTAAACAGGCGGGAGTAAAGAATGACTGAGAAGTACGCCGTGGTGATCGAAAAGGGCGAGACCAGCTATGGTGCGTACGTGCCGGATCTCCCGGGATGCTACGCCGTGGGTGACACCAAATTAGAAGTAGAGAAGCTGATTGCGGAAGCAATCGGCCTGCACATTGAGAGTCTGCGGAATCACGGCAACCCAGTGCCACAGCCAACAACTGGAGTTGAATACGTCGAACCAGTTGCCGTAACGTAGCCTGTTCGTCTCCATTCGGTTGAATTTCCCGCCGAAACATGCTCAAATAAAGTGATCGGCCCTCCGGTCACGTGCATCCCTGCACGGATTCCCACATCTCTGGTAGGAGCCTAATAGTTGGAGCAAGCTGTTCTCGCCCTGGAAGATGGAACGATCTTCGAGGGGATTAGCTTTGGTGCGCCTGTTCAACGCTCAGGCGAAGTAGTCTTTAACACCGCCATCACCGGATATCAGGAAATCTTCACCGATCCCTCCTATTCCGGCCAAATCGTCGTTCTCACAAACCCTCAAATCGGAAACTACGGCGCTAACCAGGCCGATTGCGAAGCGGGTGGTCCTTATATCGAAGGACTAGTTGTCCGCGAAATCTCACCCGTCGTAAGCAACTGGCGCTCGGAAGAAAAGGCCGAGACCTTCCTCGGCAAGAGTGGAATTCCCGTCATCGCCGAAGTGGACACCCGCAAACTCGTCCGCCATCTCCGTGACCGCGGAGCCATGCGCGGCATTATTGCGGTAGGCGAACACGATCCAAGATCGCTGATCGAAGCGGCTCGAAGCGCGCCTACCATGACCGGACGCAATCTGGTATCGCTTGTATCCACGCAAGAGAACTACGCTTGGACGCAAGGCATCGACGCGGTCTCCGTATCCGACAAAATCGCCGAGGCCGAGGTCTCTCGTTTCCATGTGGTCGCTTACGACTTCGGAATCAAACGTAACATTCTTCGCCACCTCGTGCAAATCGGTTCACGCGTGACTGTCGTCCCCTCTGATGCGACTGCGGAAGACGTCCTCGCACTCAAGCCCGACGGAGTCTTTCTCTCGAATGGCCCCGGCGATCCCGAGCCCCTCGAACAGCAGTCGAGAGAAGTACGGAAACTGATCGGCAACGTGCCCATCTTTGGCATCTGCCTCGGACATCAGATCCTCGGTCTCGCTTTCGGCGGCAAAACCTACAAGCTAAAGTTCGGCCATCACGGAGCCAACCACCCGGTGCTGAATCGCCGCACGGAAAAGGTCGAGATCACGTCTCAGAATCACGGTTTCTGCGTCGATCCCGATTCGCTGAAGGACTCCGCTGTCGAAGTCACTCACCTCAACTTGAACGACCAAACTGTCGAAGGTTTGCGTCATCGCAGTGAACCCGTTTTCTGCGTCCAATATCATCCCGAGGCCGCGCCCGGTCCTCACGATTCGCATTATCTGTTCAATGAATTCGCCAACGTCATGAAGGAGAATCAGCGCTAACATGCCGAAGCGAACCGATCTTAAACGCATCATGATCATCGGCTCCGGCCCCATCATTATCGGCCAGGCCTGCGAGTTCGATTACTCAGGCGCGCAAGCCTGTAAAGCGCTCCGCAGCGAAGGCTACGAAGTCATTCTGATCAACTCGAATCCAGCGACGATCATGACCGACCCGGAACTCGCCGACCGTACTTATGTCGAGCCTCTCAGCCTCGCCTTTGCCGCCGAAGTGATCCGCAAAGAGCGCCCTGATGCGCTGCTCTCTACAGTGGGTGGCCAGACCGCTCTTAATCTCGCCGTTGAACTTGCCGAAGCGGGCGTTCTAGAAGAATACGGGGTCGAACTGATCGGCGCGAAGATCGACGCCATCAAAAAAGCCGAAGACCGTCTGCTCTTCAAAGACGCCATGCGCAAAATCGGTCTCGACATGACGCAGTCGCAGCTCGTTAACAATATCGAAGACGGCCTAGAATTTGCGGAACGCATCGGCTATCCCATCATTCTTCGCCCAAGTTTTACGATGGGCGGCACCGGCGGTGGCATCGCCTATAACCGCGAAGAACTCGCCGAGATTCTTGAGCGCGGAATCGACCTCTCTCCCGTTCACGAAGTGCTGGTCGAGGAAAGCGTGCTCGGCTGGAAAGAGTACGAACTCGAAGTCATGCGCGATCTCGCGGGCAACGGCATCATCGTCTGCTCGATCGAGAACTTCGATCCGATGGGCGTCCATACCGGCGATTCCATCACGGTCGCGCCTGCACAGACGTTAACTGACCGCGAATATCAGATGATGCGCGATGCCGCTCTGCGCTGTCTCAACGAAATCGGCGTGGATACGGGCGGCTCGAACGTACAATTCGCTATCAATCCCAAGAACGGCCGCATGATCGTCGTCGAGATGAATCCGCGCGTCTCCCGTAGCTCCGCTCTCGCCTCGAAGGCGACCGGCTTCCCCATCGCTAAAATTGCCGCAAAGCTGGCTGTCGGCTATCGTCTCGACGAAATTAAGAACGATATTACGCAGAAGACTCCCGCCTGCTTCGAGCCGACGCTCGATTACGTAGTAGTCAAAATTCCGCGCTGGCAATTCGAAAAATTCCCCGGCGCAGAGCCTGTTCTCAACACCCAAATGAAGTCGGTCGGCGAAGCGATGGCGATTGGCCGTACCTTCAAACAGGCGCTCGGCAAGGGGCTGCGCAGCCTCGAAACAGGGAAAGCATCAAGCACTGGAACGCTTCACAAAGACCTGATCCCGAAGCGGCTCATCACGCCGAACCCGGAGCGCCTCGATTACATCCTGTTCGCCTTCGATCAGGGCTACACCGCCGAGCAGATCTTTGAGATGACCAGTATCGATCCCTGGTTCCTGCAGCAGCTATCGGAAATGGTCGAGTTGCGTAAAACGCTAACTGGCCGCACCCTCCCGTCCATCACCGCCAGGGAGTTTCGAAAACTTAAGCGTGACGGAATAGGAGACCGCCAGATTGCCGAAATGGTGAAAGCGGAGCCGCTCGAAGTTCGGCGGGCGCGCAAGAAACTAGGCATCCATTCCGTATTTAATCGCGTGGATACCTGCGCCGCGGAGTTCGAAAGCTTCACGCCCTATCTTTATTCCAGTTACGAATCGGAAGACGAGGCCGCGCCGACCACTCGCAAAAAAGTAATGATTCTCGGCAGCGGTCCCAACCGCATCGGGCAGGGAATTGAGTTCGACTACTGCTGTTGCCACGCCTCCTTTGCGCTGCAGGAGTTCGGCTACGAGTCGATCATGGTGAACTGCAATCCCGAGACCGTCTCGACCGATTACGACACCAGTGATCGCCTCTACTTCGAGCCGCTAACCACCGAAGAAGTCCTCAACATTTCGGACGTCGAGAAACCCGATGGCCTGATCGTCCAGTTCGGCGGGCAAACGCCGTTGAATCTCGCCATGCCTCTGAAAGACGAGGGCCTGCCCATCATCGGCACCGACCCAGGCAACATCGATCTCGCGGAAGACCGTAAGCTCTTTGGCAAACTGCTCGACGACCTTAACATTCCGTGTCCTCCAAACGGAGCCGCGACCAGCGTGGAAGAAGCCTGCGCCGTCGCGCAGCGTCTCGGTTTTCCGGTTCTCGTGCGCCCCAGTTACGTGCTCGGCGGCCGGGCCATGGTCATCGCCTATAACGAAGAAACGGTGCGGCGCTATATGCAGGAAGCCACCAGCTTCTCCGTAAAGCGTCCTGTCCTGATTGATCGTTTCCTTGAAGACGCGACCGAGGTCGATGTTGACGCTCTCTGCGATGGCACAAACGTTCTGATCGCCGGCATCATGGAGCACATCGAAGAGGCCGGCGTTCACTCGGGCGATAGCTCCTGTGTGCTGCCCGCGTTTTCGCTCACTCCCGCTTCGCTAAAGACCATAGAAGAGCACACGGCGAAACTCGCACGCGCGTTAAACGTGATCGGTCTTATGAACGTGCAGTATGCCATCCAGGGAGGCAACGTGTACGTGCTTGAAGTGAACCCGCGCGCTTCTAGAACCGTCCCGTTTGTGAGCAAAGCGACCGGTGTGCCGCTTCCCAAAATTGCCGTCGGCCTGATGCTTGGTAAGAGCCTGAAGGACTTCACGAACTTGACTGGCGGAGTGGAGGGGTACGCCAAACGCTACGCCTCTGGATTCGCGGGTAACTTCTCGCGGCAGGTTTTTGC
>JALYVD010000149.1 GCA_030853405.1 Acidobacteriota bacterium
TCTTGGCGCGCTTCGCCGGATCGGGGTCGATATGATTCACCGTGATCTGGAACGCCGAAACGTGCATGTTGTATTTCTGCAGCGTTGCGTGTATGTCCTCGACGGGCGCGTGAGGCGTGCCGCTGAGGATCATGTTTGTGAATCCCTGCGCGTTGGCAAAGGCTACATTGTTGGGGGTGTAAGGTCCTAGAACGCCGAGCTTAGGACGCCATTCGGGGCGTACGGCGCGGGGTTCTTTCGGTTTTGAGTTCAAAGTGGCGGCGGCTGCGATCGAGCCAAGAAGAATACGTCTGGTCATCCTTGATAAGTGTATTCCCTCGGCCACCAACACGCCACCGTTTTAGCTGCTAAAAGCTATGGGGCGAATAAACTTGATGGCTTTATTTTCGAACAGTTGCGCGATGACCGAATCGGGAACGGGTTCATCTGTCTCGACGATCGAGATGGCCGTCGAGGGCTCGCCCGGTTTGTATCCCGCCGTCGAAGCGGGGTTCTGCCGCCCTAGAGCGAAGTTCGCGATATTGATTCCGTTCCGCCCGAGGACTGTACCCAGAAATCCGATGACGCCGGGAACATCCTCGTTTTTCGAATACATCAGATTCCCGTCGAGCGTGACTTCGCAGGAGATGCCCTCTACTTGCATAAGGCGAGGCGTGCCGAGAACGACCGCGCCGACAACCGAAAAGCAGCCCTCGTCGGATTCGAGTTCCATCCGAATCGAGTCCATTAGTGTTTTCCCAGGTTCGCGCTGTTCGACGACCCGGAAGCCGCGCTCGGTGGCGATCTGCATGGCGTTTACGACATTGGCCCGATGCTCAAGCGAGCGGCTGAGAATACCGGCTAGACCCGCGTTGCGCAGAATTTGCGTATCATTTTCGGCGATCCGGCCGCTATAGATCAGGCGAATTGTGCGAGGATTTCCTACCGCGATGTGACTTAAAAACAACCCAAGACGTTCGGCCAGATCGACGTACGGTCCAAGGGTCCTGTACTGCTCAGCCGTCATGGGCGGCATGTTGACTGCATTTAGAGCGACGCCGTTCTGCAGATAATCGACCATCTGTTCAACGATGCGAACGCCGACAATCTCTTGCGCTTCTTCGGTCGAACCGGCGATATGCGGAGTCGCAAGAACCGAGTCCAAAGTGAAGAGCGGATGCTCCCCGGGAGGTTCCTTTTCAAAGACATCGAGCGAAGCTCCCGCAACCTTTCCTTGTTCGATGGCCGTCTTGAGCGCCGCTGTATCGATCAACTCACCGCGCGCGCAGTTGACGATACGAATACCGGGCTTCATTTGCGCGAAGGCCTCGGCATTCAGCATCCGGTCTGTCTCTGGCGTGAATCCAACGTGCAGTGTAAGGTAATCGCTTTGACGATAGAGTTCGGGAAGGCTGACGAGTTCAACGCCGAGATCGCTCGCCGTCTGCGAACTCACATACGGATCGTAACCAAGCACCCGCATCTCGAACGCTTTCGCGCGCTTCACGACTTCGCGCCCGACGGAGCCCAAGCCAACGATGCCGAGAGTCTTGCCGCGAAGCTCGGTGCCCAGAAACTTCTTCTTCTCCCACTTGCCGGATTTTGTAGACGCGCTAGCCTGCGGAATGGATCGCGCCATGGACAACATCAGAACCAGCGTGTGCTCGGCAACCGAAACCGCGTTGCCCCCCGGCGTGTTCATGACGAGAACGCCCGCTTCCGTTGCGGCTGGAAGATCGACGTTATCCACTCCTACGCCCGCGCGACCGATAATGCGGAGTTTGGGCGCGCGCGACAGCACGTCTTTGGTCACCTTGACGGCGCTGCGGACAAGAAGAGCGTCGCAGTCGGCGAGATGAGCTTCGTAAGTCTTGGGGTCGGCTACAACAACATCCCAACCCGGTTGAGCGCGCAGCAGTTCTACAGCCGCCGGCGCAAGCGGCTCAGCAATCAGGATTTTCATGAATCTGTTAAACCGTGACTGGCTCGGTCTTCGCCAGCGCAACTTCCGCGTACACGTTCTGTACCGCGGCCACACCCGATCCCAGACGGACCTCGTGGCCATTCGCCAGCAGAATAATTTCAAGCTCCGCGATCACCGCGAACAGATCGTGAAAATCAAAATACCCAAGATGCGCGAGGCGGAAAATTTGCCCCTTCATCGAACCCTGGCCGTTTGTGATGATTGCATTGAAACGAGTCCGGAACTCTTTGATGATGACGCCCGAGTCCATTCCGGCGGGCGCACGCACGGCCGTTACCGATGACGATGGAGCATTCGAAAACAACTGCAGTCCTAGCACCTGAACAGCTTCCCGCGTGGCACGCGCAAGCATCTCGGCGTTCTTGACCAGGTTTTCCATACCCAGCGTTTTGATGTACTTCAGTGCTTCGGCAAAGGCCAAAAGCAAAGCGGTGTTCGGGGTCCATGCCGACTCGCCGTTCAATGCGTTTTTGCGTTCTCTCTTCAGATCGAAGTAGTACCGCGGAGCCGTAGAAGTTTCAGCCAGCGCCCAAGCCTTCGAACTGACGCTGACAAACGCCAGACCCGGCGGAATCATAAACGCTTTCTGCGAACCGCCAACAACGATGTCCAGCCCCCAACCGTCGATGTCGAGTGGCATGGTGCCAATACCCGTAATGGCATCGACAACGAAGATCGCATCGGTTTTTTTGACCGAGGCGGCCATGGCCTTTACGTTATGCTGCGTGCCGGTCGAGGTCTCGGACGCCTGGACGAATACGCCCTTGATGTTCTTGTTTTGAGCAAGCGCCTGCTCGACCGCTTCGGGCTGAACCGCCTCACCGTAAGGAGCCGTCAGGACGGTGGACTTCATGCCCCAGGCCTTCATGATTTCAACCCAGCGCTCGCCGAATTTCCCGGCGGAGCAGACGAGTACCTCGTCTCCCGGCGAAAAGAAATTCTGCGTGGCGGCTTCGAGCCCGCCCGACCCGGAGGCGACCAGCACGAGCACATCGTTCGACGTGCCCAGAACCGCTTTCAAATCCGATAGCACCTGTTTGTAAAGAGTTCGGAAATCTTCCGTTCGATGGTGGATATCCGAGCCCATCATCGCGTGTAGCGCAGCGGGAAGAAGAGGCGTCGGGCCAGGGGTGAGAAGACGTTGTTTCTTGATGTACATGCGGGAAAGGTAATCCGCAGGCCAGTTTGGCAGCTGAAAAGCTGGAAGACCTGTAGAAATTACAAGAATATCAGACCGCCAGCCTCGAATCCTGCAGGCGGTCTGATGATTGCGAACCGGCTACTGCCCGAAGTTCGAGACGGAAAAAGTTGTGCTGATCGTAGAATTTTGCCCCAGAACCGTAGCGATCACATTCAGCGTGTGTACGCCGTCCGCCAGCAGCGTTGTATCTAGCGTGTAGCTCCAGCCCACGTTCGGGCAGTTCGCTCGTCCAGGGTAGACCTTGCAAACGTCGGCCCGGCCCTCCCCGTATGTAACAGGTTGAGGCGCGCCGCCATCCACCGAGACCAAAACTTGGCTCACGGGTCCGTCGTCGCTCAGCGCCCATCCCGCCGCGTTAACAACGCCGTTGAGAGCTGCGGCTCCATAACCCGGGCTATCCACGTAGATCTTAACGGCATTCGTCGAGGTTGAATTCGCCACCGTGAAACTCGCCGAAATTGTAGACCGCTGCCCGCCTGCGCTTGCCGTGATGTCGAGAACGTGATGTCCATCGTCAAGATCCGTGGTGTCTAGCAGTAGGCTCCAGCCGACATTGCCGCTAGGACAAACCGCCTGCGGGTAGGCCGCGCACACGTCGGGCCGGTTGATGCCGTAATTGGCGGGCGTATAGCTGAGACCTCCAATCTGAATTGGCGGCGTATTTCCAGCCGCGTAAGGCACCCCATCGATTGCCAGTACAACGGAAGTCACCGGAGCGGTGTTGCTAATCGCCCATCCGCCCAGGAGCACTTTCCCGACGAACGTAGAAGGCCCATTCGGAGTGTCTGCATCGACCAGAATTCCCGACGACGGTGCCACAACGGTAAACGATTTCGAGGTCGTAGAATTCTGTCCGCCTGCCGACGAAGTGACTTGGAGAGTATGAGTGCCGGGAGCGAGGCTAGAGGGATCAAGCTGGAAAGTCCATCCAACATTACCGTCCCCGCTGGCACAAGCGAAGGTACTGGCGTAAGCGGCACAGACATCAGGCCGGCCCGCTCCATAAGTGGCCGCCCCGTAGTTAACGCCATCGACCAGAATTGAGACGCTAGTTACCGCCGCATTTTTTCCGACCGCCCAGCCCAGGATTTGGGTCGGGCCACTAAGCGGCGTCGAGCCCGGGCGATCGATGTACGAGAGAATCTGGCTGCTGCTCTGGTTCGCGACGGTGAACGTCTTGCTGGTCGTGAATGTGACGCCATTGGCCGTAGCGCTGGCGGTCAGAATATGGACTCCGTCAGGTAACAGAGTACTGTCGAACTGCGAATTCCATCCGACACTCGGACAACTCGGCCGGTTCGGGAAGGCCGCGCAGACGTCCGTCCGGCTGGCGCCTAAAACAGTGGCTCCAGGCAGTGGAACGCCATCGACCGAAAGTACTACCCGGCTAACGGCTCCAGTATCGCTTAAGGCCCAGCCTGCTGCGGAGACTGTTCCCGACACCGTGGACTGCGAGTTCGGAACATCGACAAAGGCCCTGCCGGGTCCGGCCCCGGCCCCATTTGCAACCGTGAAAGTAGAACTTGTGATAGAAGGCAGCCCCGCTGCGGTTACCGCTGTCACGGTCAGCGTGTGCGTCCCGTTAGAAAGCAGGGTGGTATCGACAGGCATACTCCATCCGACATTAGGACATCCGATCGTAGCCGGATAGGCGGCGCAGACATCGGTGCGCGAACCGATGGTGGCGTTTGCCGGTTGCGGGAATCCGTCTATAGCAAGAGAGATCGTTGCGAGCGGACTATTGCTGCTGGCAGCCCAACCCCGAAATACAGCCGTTCCCGCCACCGGTGCACTTCCGTTCGGGTTGTCTACAAACATCGCTGTTCCCGATGCCACGCCCGCCACGTTGAACGTTGTCGAGATGGTGCCGTGGGATCCATTCGCATCCGTCGCGGTCACCGTTAGGGTATGCGCCCCATTGGCGAGTATAGCCGGGTAGACCAAAGTCCACCCGACGCTAGCCGCCGGGCAGCCTTTCGAACTCGGGAAGGCGGCGCAGACGTCGGGGCGCGGATAGCCGTACGACGCACTCGCCGCGGCACTCCCATCGACAGACACCATGACGCCAGTGACCGGAGCGGCATTACTGACCGCCCAACCGGCCAAACTGACACCAGTCCCACTCACGCTCGTTCCCGATTGCGGAGTGTCGATGTAGAGCCTCACGGGATTCGACAAAGTGAAACTTGTGCTGACGGAATTCTGCTGCGAATCGGTTGAAGTTGCGATCACGGCAAGCGTGTGCGTTCCCCTCGGAATAAGATTCGTATTCAATTGGAAATTCCATCCAACGGCGGTGCTGCCGTTCACGCATGTGAACGATTGGGGATACGCCGCGCAAACGTCCGGACGGCTTGCCCCGTACGTCGCGTTGCCGGCGATGTTGCCATCAACGTCGATTTCTACGCTCGCGATAGCCGCGTTGTTATCGACCGCCCAGCCACTCACGGGAATGATGCCGCCGAGATTCATAGACTGCGAATTGGGCGTGTCGATGAACAGATTCACGGGTGAACTCCCAGGCGAGCCGACCGGAACCGAAACCGTGTTGCTGATGAACGCGTTCTGCGCAATGTAAACAGGGACGACGCCGCTCGCCGGAAGCGAGGCCGGCATTAGCACCTGAACGTTGTAGACGCCGATACCGCCGGGGGCGAGACCCGCACTGATAATTTGTCCCGTAGCTCCCGACGCTACCGTGCCATTCACGGTATTAATTGCGCTGTTCGGCTGAACTCCCGTATAAGGGGCGCCCGTCGCGACGCTGATCGTATTCCCGTTCACATCCTGCACGAGGCCCAATCCAGTCGCGAGTAACGTAATCACCTCGTTGGCCTGGGCGGGATTCCCCACCGTTACCTGTCCTGTTCCGGAAGTGGCGCAACACGTCGAACTCGTGTAAGCGGTAACGGTCTCGGTTGCGCTCGTTTTGCCCGAAACGGCCGCGGACGTGCCTGTAACGGGAATTCCGCTTCCCGCGGCGCCGGATTGTTTGGCCGTCAGGACCACGCGCGCAAACGCACCGCCCTGTTGCGCCGTGACCTGTGGATCTCCGCCTTTGTTAATGGCTGCAACCAGGCCTGCCGCGATACTCGTCAGCGAATCCGTTGACAGTACCGTATACGAATAGTTCCGTCCGTTAACCGAGATCTGGACGGAGTCGCCCGCCTGTACCGTACCGTCAATCGAAACAATGGCCGACGGATTGCCGGCCTGATGCATGGGTCTCAGAGCCGGGAGCGGATGCGCCGTACCGGGAACGCCAAACAGTCCCGGACTTGCCGGCGCGAGCACAAGAGGACTTGCGATGGTCACGCTTACACTGCCGTCCGTATGCACCCGGCGAACATAGACGCTGGTGCTATTGCGGTTTGAATATTCAAACGGCGCCTGAGCTTCTATCTGCGTAGGCGAGGCCGACAGAACCGGCACGGCGTTCCCGTCCATAAACACCTGCACGCTGGCCTGTGAATTGGGATCTTTCATGATCGTCGGAACTGCGTTCGCAACGTTTGCGCTGGCGGTAAAATCCGCCAGTTCCAGACCCGCAATCGCGTTTCCGTTCGAATCGAGATTGGGATTGTCGATCTCAACCAGCGTCCCGGGCGCGGCGGTTCCGGAATTTCCACCAATCAGATAACCACCCGATGCGGTAGTCACCACATTCGCGCTATTGGAGCTGGTTGCCGCCAGCGAGATGGCATCGAAGCCGTTGTTCGTCCCGGTCGAACTGAGAAAAATTGTATCCGGGATAGCTCCGGCATGGGCCGCGGCATTGGGATCGGGCGCCGCTCCCCCAATCTTTCCGTTGATCGTATCGATCAGGTTTTTCGTAATGGAATCGAGCGTGTCCGTCGAGACAACCGTATACACGTAATTCGTTCCCTGAATCGTGACCGTCACCGTGTCTTTGGCGGTAATGGCTCCGCCCGAGGCCAAACTGACGCTGACGAAGCCTTCCTGCAGGATCAACTTACTCGCGGTATTCTTGACGCTCTTTTCACCAATGGAAATATCGCCGGGTGAGAAAACAAGCACCCTCCGGTTGAAGGCGTCGCTGACATATAAATTGGTTCCATCGAAGGCCAGCGCCATCGGAGTAGGCGTCGTATCGACCGAACTGGTGTTGTCGATGGTAGTGCTGATGGTCGAGGCGGTCTGGTTATTTACGACGTCGCTCGTGAAGTCCGGCTGACCAAGCACGATGTCGGCGGCGGCGGTGTTGTTCGTCGGGATTTGATTGTAAATCAGAACGCGGTCGTTACCGCTATCTGCGACGAAGAGCCGTGTGCCGTCCGAGAGCACGGACCGGGGGTGATCTAAAGTTTTCGCGCAATCTCCCGGATAGGTCGGGTTATTGTTGGTGTCCTTCCCATTTGAAGCGCACAGTGCCGACACATTGTTGGCGATTGATTGCGTCATATCGGATTGTCCAATCACCACGTCGGCGGGCTGGTCGTTCTGTGCCGGTATGCTGTTCCAAATCAGGATGCGGTTGGAGCCGAAATCCGCTACGAAGAGGTGCGTTCCGTCACTGCTAACGGAAATAGGATTCAACAATTGATTCGCGGCGGTAGGGATTGCCGCCGTCGATAGCGGTGGCGTTACGTTCGATTGAAAACTAGGTTGCCCGAGTTCAACGTCGGCTGGTTGATTGTTGCTGGTCGGGATGTGATTCCAAATCAGCACACGGCTGGTGTCGGTATCCGCCACGAACAGTTTGCCATTTTGAATCCATACACCTTGCGGTGCAATCAACGTGCTGGCGCTTGGAGTGCCAACGGTCTGCACCGTCGTGAAATTGGCTTGACCAAGAACCACGTTCGGCGGAACCGTGCCGGAGGAGGGAATCGTGTTCCAGATAAGGACACGGTTGTTCCCCGTATCGGCAACCGCGAGAACCGTGCCGTCAGTTGCCACAGCCGTGGGATTCGCCAGCGACCCAGCCGCGTTGGACGCCGGTACGGCGGCAATTCCAGGAACCCTGCTCACTGAGTCGATTTGCCCGAGAATGTAGTTGGCGTTATACCCGCACAGCCCGCAATAAGGATCGCCAGCCGGATTGCTGGGTAAAAGGTGCGGGTCGTCAAGAGAAATCGTAGGGAAAACCACGACGCGGTTGTTGATCGGAGTAGCCCCAATCTGGTTCCCTTCCGCAACGTAAAGCGACCCGCCAGCCCAAGCTAACCCGCTGACGCCGCCGACAATCTGGTTACTAGCGGTGGTTTGTTCAAAGGAGAACGACTGTTGTCCGAAAACTGCCCTGGCGGCTTGGCCGTTGGTGAAACTCAGGGTAGTTGCTTGGAGTAAGGGAGCGCACACTAGGAGCGCAAAGGCGATCGAATGCTTCATTGAAAGATTCCGAAAACAGCTAAGTATAACAACCGTTTCGGACGCCGCCCCGGCGAGGGCGGTTGCGTATCTTTCGTCAGCAGGCGGTCAGCAGGCGGTCAGCAGGCGGTTGATCCGGCAAAAACCGTATGCCCGGTGACTAATAACGGATCCGAGGCGGCTTCCACAATCGCGGCGGCGTCCGGGGCTTCGTGGCGCGGACACTCGTGTCTGCCGTCTCGACATTCGTGTCGAGATGTTTTTCGACCCTGCGTCCGCCTGCAGGCGCGTCCCATCCTGGCACAAAACTTAGCGGTTCGAAGCTGGGCGTCACGGTTCAACTCGAAACATCGTCAATCCTGACACCGAGCCCCCGAGCGTAAGCGAGGGCAAATAACCGCCGCACCGATCTCAAAGTCTGAAAACCCGCCAACCCCATCCTAACCGCTACAATTAGCATTCCTGTATGAATCTTTCTTCCTTCCTCTGGTCGGTCGCCGATCTTCTGCGGGGCAAATACAAGCCCCACGAGTATGGGAAGGTGATCCTGCCCTTCACCGTCCTCCGCCGCATGGATCGCGTCCTCGAACCCACCAAAGATTCGGTCTTGGCGGAACTCCAAAAGCAGCACGATTCCGGGTTCAGTCCCGATCCCTTCCTGCGCCGCGCCGCCAAAACCAGCTTCTACAACACCTCGCCCATGAACCTGAAGGCGATCGCGGGCGATGCCGGTAACGTCGCCGGAAACCTGCTCACAACACCGGCATCAGCGCCTATCTGTGGATCGTGACGAATCACAAGACGCCTCAGCGCAAAGGCAAGCTGCAGTTGATCGACGCTTCCAGTTTTTATACGAAGATGCGCAAGAGCCTATGACGAACCGGAAGTGGATCGCGTGGCGGCGGTAGAGCAGAATCCAAAGTCCAGACAGGGCGACTTGACGCAGGCGCTAAATTAACCTGCGAATGGCGGTTTCGCAAAGTAAGATCGCGGTTTACTCGCATACCTGGGTCCGGGCATCCAGGGGCCCTCCTAAATAGCGAAGGGCACTTGGTAACCGGCGCACCTTTCCAAGCAACGTCAATCTCTGCCACCGAGCCCCTCGGCGTCAGCGAGGGTAAATAACCGCAGCACCGATCTCACACGAAATCCCAATTTCAACGAATTACAAAAAGCGATTTATGTTTTGAACAGCGGAAATGCCTTGAATATAAAAACGCAGTCCGCTAAGTCCATTGCTGATCGTTACAATTCGCTAGTTGACAGATTGTGAGATTCGCAATACTCTTCGACCCCTCAATTTTCGTGTCCTAGTTCAGGAATGCCCGCCTAAGAGAGCCGAGTAGCTCGCGTTGCGTACGGCCTCCCAGCACTCAGGCCGTTTCGCCCACTCCGAGATCATCCTTCCACTGGCGCTTTGCTGAAGAACCGCGTTGACCTCCACCGACCATATCCGGAGTAGTTGCTCCTTCCATTCCGCCGGCACATCCTGTTGCGCCCAAATCTGGTCGAAGTCGATACGGTCTCCGGCTCTGTTGGCCAAAAGCGCAACCGTGGCTGGTTGCAAGCGGCGCGGCTCTGAATTAAGCGGCCCCGCCGCTTCACGGTCGGCACTATACGCAGAACGGCATACAGAGAGCCGCTATTTTCGTCGTGGTGCTCGGGGCTCGCAGCTACAATTCATCCTGCCACTTGCCCTCCGACCAGTGCCAATGAAGGCGCTCGACGTCCGTGACCTCGATTTTTACCGTGTTACCGCCCCTCTTGCGTGGCTTCAAATTCTTGCGCGTCGCAACGCGATCCGTCCAAATGTAGATACGGATCTGGTCCAACAAACTATAACTGTGCCAAATGGTGGCGGCGAATTCGTACGACTCGTTGGACTCGTCGATGCTGGCCCTAGATTGCCCTTCACACAAGTCTCCGGAAAGCCCAGGAGCTGTCCGGTCACAGCGTTGGTTTCGCGATCTGGCACAGAGGTTGCCTGATTGGCCCAGAGTACAGGCTCACGAAGAGATCCAACTGCTCCGAATCGACAGATATGGTATAGCCACTTGCATCGAGAACGCCGTTGCAGCACGTGAAGAGGCACGGGTGAGATCAAGGTCAGATCGACCGTCCATGCTCAATTCTACTAAGGAGCCACGGCGTGAGATTTCTCAAACTTTGCTGAGCGCATGCGAGGCTACGCTGCCAATTCGCTCACCAGGGCCGATTTTTCGCAGTTCGTCCGGTATCCTATGACTGACGTGCCGGTGTCCTTCTCACTTCTACAAATAGGAAAACCGTACTCGAGAAAGCATCTCGCGGAGATTTGGGGCTACTCGAGTATTCATGCGATAGCGCGCGGCGTTGTCACGCCCCGAGACGAAAAATTCATAATCCTCTTCGTCACAGAAGACAAGCAGTCGTCTGCGGAACCGTATTGCAATAAACTCAGTGGTTCACTGCTGGAATGGGAGGGACCGACGGATCACTTCGGCGAGGATCGGATTGTCAACGCAGGGCAGCGCGGCGACGAGATTCATCTTTTCCACCGCCATAAACACCATTCGGACTTCATTTATCGTGGGCGCATTTCGGTTCTGGAGTATGTTCTCGAGGGAAGCAAAAATAGCCGTTTCAAGTTCTCGGTCTAGCCTGAGCGCTTCAGGAAATCCGGTAATCCTGCTCCAGGGAGTCACCGGTTTCGAGTTATCTGCGTCCGGGGGGTGATCGAGGAGGGAGGGTTCGTTCAAAGCGCAGTGATGAGCTTGGACACAATTGCCCTGACTGATCACTTGTGGAAGATCTATGTGATCGTTTGGCTTCCTGTTTTGTGGATGGCGTTGGCTTGTTCGGTAGGCCGGGGAAGTTCAAGGTCGGGCTCAGGAAGCAGCCCTTATCTACTCAATGGCATTGAGCATCATGCATCAAATGGCGGGATGCACACATGCTAGGATCGCGTGAAGACCTTCCGGAGACTGGGTTTAGCGGATGCGTTCTTGGGTTTGACTTACCGTCCCGGCTTTCGCCCGGCGCTCCGAGTTTCCTGGTACGCCAGCAGAGGCGATACCGCGTTTCCCGCCTGCAGGTACTGTTGCAGCCGGGCCGCTTCCCGGACCGTCAGTGTCCGGCACTGCGTTTGGTCGTAGTGGATAAGTAGTGGCCGTCCTTCGCAAGATGGCTGGACCCGGAACCGGTCGTCGATATATTCCTTTTTGGACGCAACGGCAGCATTGCGATGCTTCGGCAGCAGAGCGGGCGGATAGTCCGCAACTCGGGAGAGCGGTCGAACAGCTTCGCGTAACAAGCGGCGAACACATACCGGTGAAGGTCCCCCGTCATGTGAGGACGCGATTCGTGGTTGCACACGCCGCCGATACGCGGGTCGCAGTACCAATCGGCCCGGTGATCGCGCGTAACGGCATCGGACCGCACAAAAATACCCTCCCGATCCGGGAATAACTTATTCGTAGAAGGGTTCGCCTGATCTCTTTGCGGGCGCGAGTCGCCTTGCCATTCGGGATTCCTGAAAGCGCGTTACCGCCGACCACTTCGTATAGCGCCCGCGTCCATTCCTCCTATCGTCCTTTCGCCGCGTTACTCCGCTGCGGAGTCTCGGTAACCCGCTCAGAACGCGTCCCACCGGAACATGGCGGTTTTTTTTCGCGAGCGTCGGCACAACCAGCGGGGCCATATCTTCGCGGACTCCAAGCAGGATCACCCGATGCCGGGCCTGAGGAATATCATGTTCCTCACTCCGAATCACGAAATCCCGGTAGTCGAACAGCGGTTCTCCGTCCACGCAACATGCCTGCCCGGGCACAGTGAGTGAGTAAATGCAATATCGGATCGGCGCCCGATGGCCTCCAAATGCGGTCGTTGGACTTCTCAAATCGGCAAGCAAAGGGTGAAACAGAGCGCTGCCTTTCACCTTGGAAGAAAGGATGCCCTTGACGTTTTCAAATACGAGCGCGGTGGGACGGTGGACGGCGAGGATGCGCAGATACTCGCGATAAAGGTACAGCCGGTGATCGTTCTCATCGATACCGCCGCTTCGCGAACGCCCCATCACTGAATAGGCCTGGCACGGTGGCCCACCACAAAGCATCCAAACGGGAGAACCGCCTATAGCGCGGACAATGCGCTCGTCCACATCCGCCGGCGGCTGTTTCCCGAGTTCCGCATTCCACGCGTCCTCTTGGGCGCTCCCGGCCTCGGCGGGATGGCGCGCAAACAGTTCTTCCCGTGAGATCTCCTGCCGCAGGAATCGATAGTAGTCTTCGGGAACGCCGGCACGTGGAAACTGTCTGAAGAAGCTGCGAAGCTCAAAAGTCTTATGAGCCGCGCGATCCATCTCGATGGAAAGCGCAATCTTGAACACCGGCTCACCCGCACCCGTGCGTACAGAAGAAAAACCCTCCCCCAGCCCGCCTGGACCGGCGAAAAGATCGACCACCGGAATGGACATGGTTCAGGAGACCCTCGCTCTCAAGCTTCTCTCCAAACCCTTCAGCACATAGTTCTCATCGTCCAATTCGCATTCCCAAACGGTAACAACACGCCACCCTAGGCGGCGCAGGTCCCTTGCGTTCCGGCGATCACGCTCCACGTTGCCCGAAAACTTAGCGGACCAGAAAGCCGCCCGCGTCTTCGGCATGGTTGAGTTCTCACGTCCGTGGCGATGCCAGAAGCACCCATGCACGAAAATCACCGTGCCATGCCTGGGGAGCACGATGTCCGGGTTACCCGGCAATTCCTTCCGGCGGAGACTGAAACGAAAACCGGCGCGATGCAGCAGAGACCGCACCCGAATTTCCGGCCGGGTGTGAGATGAGCCGATCCGGCTCATATTCCAGCTTCGATGTTCGGGCGTAAGGCGGTCCACGGACATATATAGTCTACGGCCGGGCGGGTGCGCTGTCGTCAATATGAGTGCCGCCAAAAGTTCAAAAACGAACCCAAGTCCCAGTTCGTTCCGTAATCCGCCCTGTGCCGAGCCACGCGCGTCAGCAAGTGGATGCAGTCACGAAAATCCCAAAACTTCTATTTCCCCTACCCTCAATCACTTCCCACCCAAAACCGCCGTTCACCCGCTCGCCCCCGCCCACACTGAACGCCAGAAGCGAAATGAGCGATAAGAACAAAAACACTCGCCCGGGCCAATCTTCAGGACCGCGTAGTAGCCGCGGAAAAGAAAATTCCAGCCGCAACGCCGCCACGCACGGCCTAAGCTGCAAAAAATTCTTTCTCATTCCCAGCGAAAAAGAAGAAGA
>JALYVD010000154.1 GCA_030853405.1 Acidobacteriota bacterium
ACCTTAAATAATCAGAGAGGCCGGGATAAGGGTAATCCGACAGCCGTGCCGACCTCGGAAAAACGCGTTAAGAGAAGGCTTTTTAGCCATTTTCGCGTTCTTTTTCAACAATCGGGGGCGCGTGGAAATGCGGAAGTTTGAGACGCCGGAGCCGGCGCACAAAATGGCGGTTCAATTGCTCAGGGCCTGTGGTATGATTCTGAGAACCGAGAAGCGCAGTCTGATCGGGATCGAAGTGTCGGACGTTTCGATATCAATGCGAAGTTCGCTTACTTCGCGCGCAACGGCGAGAACTTCGGCGCTCTCCCAGTTATCACCGTTTGACCGTAACTTTCGGTTCTCTCTATCCGTAGTGAAGTGTGATACCGTTGGTGAACCTTTTTGGAGAGCGCCTGCGTCTAAAGCCCTAGACTTAGCGCTTTCGAATACTTTTTAGGCGGCAGCGCTAGTCGAGTTAGTAACAAGGAGATATAAAAATGACAAAGACCGAGTTGAATAAATACAAAAAGATCCTGGAAACCAAGCAGGACGAGCTGGAGCACTTGGTTCGCAACCGCGACGCGATCACGATCGAGAAGAGCGCCGACGCACTAGATGAAGTGCAGCACGCCTCTGAACGCGAGTTGGCCATCCGCAACCTGGACCGCGAGTCTAACCTGCTCAGAAACGTGCGCTCGGCTCTTCGCCGCATTGAGGACGGCTCCTTCGGTACGTGCATGCACTGCGAGGAAGAGATTAGTCCGAAGCGTATAGCGGCTGTGCCGTGGGCTCCTTTCTGCATTCAGTGTCAGGAACAGGCGGACCGCAACCAGGATAGTGCAAACGAGATGTTCGAAGACATGCTGGTCAACGCGGCTTAATGCAAGTTCAACGGTCGGGCTGGGTGTTCGCTTTCTCATAGTTCAGCGAGATTCAGCCCGATTGAGAGATTTTGTTAGTCCTTCCTGGCTTTTTTCTTCCCAACTTTCCTGACATACTGCGTAACTTAGTTTGGGTCTGGTTCGCCCAACAAATGACGAGGTGTTGTGGATTCTCTCAAACTGAACCGATTCTTCTTCCTGAAGCTGCTTACGTGTGTAGTTGGTTTTGCCGTTCTCGCTGCGGCTTCTCCCGCGCAGGATGCGAGTACGGGTGCATCGGCCAAATCGATTGAACAGGTCCTTGGCAGCATTACCGCCATCGACCCCGCCGCACACAGCATCACGGTAAAAGAAGACAAGACAGGCACGGAACGGGTAGTGTTGCTTGAGAATACTCGCACGCTGCTGAAAGTGGAGCCGGGCGCAAAAGATCTTAAGAACGCAACACGCATCGAGGCGAAAGACCTCGCAGCCGGCGACCGCGTTTCCGTGAGGGGAACTAAGGCCGAGGACGGCTCAACGGGGATTGCGGCCAAGAGCGTTGTCCTAATGTCCGCGCGAGATTTACAGCAGGCTCATCAAGCCGAAATGGCGGCGTGGCAAAACAGTACCGCCGGAGTTGTTACAGCCATCGACCCGGCTGCTCGCACGATCGGCGTTACCGTAAAAACGCCTGAAGGTCCTAAGCCGGTTACGGTTCAGGCCCCCGCGTCCGCTGAGTTTACGCGCTACTCTCCCGAGAGTCCCAAGGCCCCGGTGTCTTCTCAGATTAGCGACATTCAACCCGGCGATCAGGTTCGCGTGATTGGTGAAAAGAGTGCTGACGGCGGCGCCGTAACAGCGCAGAAGATTTTTTCGGGCGCTTTCCGCACGGTCCCCGGAGTTATCACGTCAATCTCCCCAGACGGCAAAGAGATTACGATGAAGGACCTGCAAACGAAACAGCCGCTCCGTGTGGAATTGAGCAGTGACGCCGCCATTCGAAAGTTACCGCCGCCCATAGCGTTGAGACTGGCGCGCCGTTTCAACCCGAATGCGCGTCCATCGGCAGGACCGTCCGCTCCCGCAGCTGCTTCAGCACCTGCTCCAGCAGCGGCGACGCAACAGGCGGGTCCGGGAATGCATGGGCCGCGAAACGGCGACTTGTCACAGCTGCTTGAGGGCGTTCCTCAGATCAGCATTTCCGATCTTAAACCGGGGGACGCAGTTGTCGTTTCGGGTGCAAACGCCAACGACAAATCACGGCTCTTCGCCACCAACGTCATTGCTGGTGTGGAACCGATCTTCCAATCCGCTCCTCCGCGGCAGGGCCAATCGCTCGGCGGGGACTGGTCTTTAGACATGGCGATTCCAGCGCAGTAGCTATCTATTAGCCGCAGGGAAACTTCGCTTCAACAATTCACCTTAGAGGATTTAATGAACCAGTATTTAAGACGTGTTTTATTTGCAGGATTAACTTGCCTCACGGTGCTTTGCGGCACCGTCGCCATTGCTCAAACTCCCCAGTCCGCGGCGCCCCCAACGGCACGCGCGCCGAGAGCCGCGGTTTCTGTGCAAGGCACGGTCAAAGATGACACAGGCGGGATTATTCCGGGCGCTCCTGTAACGCTAACCGATGCGAATGGGACCGTGAAGACTACGACAACCGGATCTGACGGCTCGTACAGGTTCAGAGGAATAGCGCCGGGCGCCTATACGTTATCGGCCACTTACTCCGGCCTTCAAGTCGTGAAACCTGTGACAGTTACGGTGGTCGCGGGGCAGGCTGCTTCGGGGAACATCATAATGAGCTTACAGGCGCAACAGCAGGAGATCACCGTGAATGAAACGGTCGCAAATCAAGTAAGCACCGATCCTACGAATAACGCTTCGGCGCTGGTACTGCAGAAAGAAGATCTCGATGCCCTGCCCGACGATCCCGACGATTTGCAAGCCGACCTGCAGGCCTTGGCGGGACCTTCAGCGGGTCCGGGCGGCAATCAGATCTACGTGGATGGTTTTACGGGTGGGCAACTTCCCCCCAAGGCGTCGATCCGCGAGATCCGCATTAATTCAAATCCGTTCTCGGCCGAGTTCGACAAGCTTGGCTACGGCCGTATTCAGATCTTTACCAAACCGGGCTCGGATAAATTTCACGGTCAGGCCTCCTACAACATCAGTGACGGTGTGTGGAATTCGCGCAATCCGTTCTTGACCACATCTCCGCCGTTCCGCACACAACAGTTCGGTGGTAATGTGAGCGGCCCAATAAACAAACACGCCAGCTTCTTCGTGGACTTCGAGCGCCGCCAGATCGACGATAACGGGATCATCACGGCAACCATTCCGACCGCCGATTTTTTAGGAAGCCAACCATTTCAAAGTTACTACTCCACTCCGCAACGGCGCACCAGCATGAGCCCTCGCGTGGACTACCAAATCGGCGCCAATAATACTTTGAGCGTTCGATATCGATATCTCGACAATAATCACGTTCTGACGCACATTGGAAGTTTCGAGTTGCCGCAGACTTCGCTCGGCAATATAACTCTTCCGAGCAACGGCTACAGCCAGGACTACGTGGAGCAATCCGTACAGATTGTCGAAACGGCTGTACTGAGTACTCGCGTCGTGAACGAAACGCACTTTGAATTTGAGCGCGACAACCAGCAGACGAAGAGTTCGAGCGCGCTCCCTCAGCTGAACGTCGGGCAGTCGTTTGTAGCGGGCGGATCGGGGTATAGCGCGCCAGGTTATGCCTCCAGCCATGATCTTGAAAACTACTACGAACTGCAGAACTATACAACGGCGACATGGGGAGCACACACGACGAAATTCGGCGCGCGCCTGAGAACCACATCGCTCGACAACTACACGCCTCAGAACTTTAATGGTTCGTACGATTTCCTTGGTCAGGATGGGCGTACCTCCATTCAGCAGTATCTGACGACAGTACAGCTTCTGAATCAGAACTATAATCCGGTACAGATCCATCAAATGGGATACGGTCCCTCTAAATTCACCATCAATCAAGGAAACCCGCATATCGGCTTTTCGCAAATGGACGTTGGTCCGTTCGTTCAGGACGACTGGCGAGTGCGGCCCAACCTTACGGTGAGTGCGGGCGTGCGTCTAGAATCGCAGAATAACATCAACGATCATGCGGATTGGGCGCCCCGGGTTGGTTTTGCGTGGTCGCCGGGTAGCAGGAGCGGGAATTCCCGGCCTAAGACCGTTTTTCGCGGCGGCTGGGGCCTCTTTTACGACCGGTTCGGGATCACGAATGTGGAGCAGGCTTATCGATCCAACCTGGTGAACCAGTACGTAATCAATAACCCGACCTTCGCCTATGATGCGTCCTTCTCAACCCTTCCGAGCCTTGCCGGCGTGGCTGCGACTACTGCCACGCAGAAGTATGTGATCGACCAGAATTTGCGCGCGCCCCGCTTGATGCAGACCGTCATCGGGATGGACCGGCAGCTTGCTTCGCATACTACTCTTTCGCTGAACGTGATGAATTCGCGCGGTACTCATGAGCTGCTGACAGACGACATCAACGCACCAATACCGACGCTCGGCGCCCTTCCGCCCGGAGTGGGAGGCAATATAAACAACCTGCTTCGTCCGAATCCAACTCTGAGCGATATCTACGATTACCAGTCCACTGGAATTTTCAAACAGACTCAAGTGATCGCGAGCATAAATTCTCAGGTCGGCAGATGGCTCACGCTCTTTGGACGTTATTCCTACACGCAGGCCCACAGCAATACGGACGGCCTTGGATATATGCCTTCCGATCCGTATAACATCGCTCAGGAATGGGGCCGGTCCGCGCTGGATATTCATCACTCATTGTTTATCGGCGGCTCCGTCGCAACTCGTTGGGGCATTCGGCTGTCACCATTTATCGTGGCCCACACGGGCACGCCCTTCAACATTACAACTGGTACGGATATCTTTGGCACAGGGTCGGGCGCTCCTACCGCGCGGCCTGAAGTTACCTGCGATTTCTCTAATGGGGATATCACGCAATCGTGTTTTAATCCCCGTCCGGTCGTGGGCGCTCCTTTGATCGAGCGCAACTACGGAACCAGCCCCGGCTATTTTGGCGTCAACCTGCGAGCGAGCAAAACATGGGGCTTTGGAACGACGAAGTTCCAGGGTATGGTGGGCGGAGCGAGAGCAGGTGGGGGCGGCGGCGGACACTTTCACGGCTTTGGCGGCGAGACGACCGAACACCGTTACAACTTAACGGCTTCGGTGAACGCCAGGAACATTTTCAACCACGAAAATCTGAATACTCCGAACGGATCGCTCACGTCGCCTTACTTCTTGGAATCGACTGGCATTGCCGGCGGATATGGCCCGGAGCAGACGGTGAGCAATCAACGGCGGATAGATTTGCAATTGCGGTTCGCGTTCTAAGAATTTCGCTGGTTCAGCAAATGACAGGTTTGCCGGTGCGGGCGGCGGCTTCCGTAATGGCCGCCGCTCCTCCGGCTCCTGGAGTTTTGACGATAACGGATATCATGCGGGTGGCGGCTTGCCGATAGCTGGTGTCGCCGAGCAACTGACCCACAAGTTTTCGAAGAACCCGTGCTGTGCAATTCTTCGCGCCTACGGCCGTGCCAGTCCCGCTGTATCGAACACGTTCAGCCACGCCGAACTGGTCACCGGTGAGAGGCACTATGATCATCGGAACGCCCGTAGCCAGGGATTCCAATGCACCGTTGAGACCGCCGTGCAAAATCGCCAAAGCTGCGCGTGCCAACAGCTCCCGCTGCGGCGCGTAATCCACCACGATTGGATCGCCGGGCAACTGGTTCAAGTGGCCCGATAGTCCTTGTTGCCCCAGAGCAAGAACCAATTGCACGTCGAGCCCCGCGCACCCTTCGGCTATCGCCTTCCAGATAGCGCCTCGGTGACCCTGGTGAGTTCCGAGTGACGCGTACACGAGGGGTCGTCCGTCCAGCTTTTCGTAGGGGAACGGCTGCTTCGATTCACTCGCCCTGTTATATGGTCCGACGTAGTGAAAGTGCTTCGGCAAGTGTTGCCGCGGCAAGTCGAATTCGCGAACGAGCTGACTGATCTGGGCGAGCGGCGAAAACGAATCTTCCGGCCTACGATAAGGGCGCAGGCCCCACTTAGAGCGGTACTTATTCAGCGTCCGGTTAACGGGACGAATGGCGAGGTTTCGTACGCCATACGCAAGCCTGTTTCGAAGCGAAGCCCACCAGACATTTCGATATTGCCAGGGCAGAAAGTCCGGAGGTATCCCGGGTTCCGCGTGCAGAGGCAAGGCATTGCCGACCGAAACAAAGGGCAGGCCCAATTTCTCCGATACGGTTGCGGCTGCGGGATCGCTCAGGTCAACCAGCAGGCAATCTAGCTTCGCCGCGGAGATTATCCTCGGCCCGTGTTCGCACATGAAATGCGCGCGAGCTTTCATGTATTCGATCAAGCCGCCCGAGCCGGCGTCCCGCACGCCAGACAACCGGCGCATGTAAGCGGAGCCGAAGTCCGGAACCGGAACGTCAAGCGGCCAGAACTCCAGGCCGCGAGCTGCCGAGGGGTCGAGTAGATCTGCGAATCGGAACAGCGTTACTCTGTGTCCCCGCGCTTGCAACTCCAGGCCAATCGCAGCCATGGCGGCAACATGGCTTGTGCCTAGTTCGCAGACCGCTCCGAAATGTGCCATGTCGTTTTCAGGCCTGTTTTCAAGCGTTCGGGACGAAGAAACGCACGATAATAAACGCCCCGCTGGCTGCTAGCGCCGCTGCGGGAATCGTTAAAACCCATGCCGTCACGATGTCGCTTGCTACGTTCCAGCGGACGGCTCGCACACGCTGAATTGAGCCGACGCCTGCGATCGCACCCGCCACCACATGCGTTGTCGAAACCGGAAGGCCGAGCGATGTTGCGAAGAGAATTGAAATGGCCGCGCCTGTTTCCGCGCAGAATCCACTCCGCGGCTTAAGGCGCGTCAGCCGAGTACCCATTGTGTGAACGACGCGCCATCCTCCGCTCAACGTGCCTAATCCCATCGCGCAAGCGCAGGCCAGTATTACCCAGTCGGGCACATGAAAGCCCTTCTGCACACCTCCCGCAACCAACACAGCCGTGATAATTCCCATGGATTTTTGCGCGTCGTTGGTGCCGTGGGCGCAACTAAGCAGAGAAGCCGAAACCAGTTGCAAGTGGCGGAACCAGCGATCCATTTTCGCGGGCGAGATGTGGCGAAAGATCCAGTAGACGGCCAGCATCAACGAGTATCCAAGTATCAGGCCTAACAGAGGCGCGAGTACGATGAAAGCAAGCGTGCTCGGCCATTTCCCTTCCACCAGCCCATGCCACCCCGCCTTTGCCAGCGCCGCTCCAGCATAACCGCCAATCAGCGCGTGGGACGAACTGATGGGCAGTCCGACGTACCATGTCAGCAAGTTCCAAATGATCGCGCCCACCAATCCCGCCAGGATCACGTAGGGCGTGACGATGGCCGTATTGACGAAGCCTTCACCGATGGTTGCGGCAACGCCAGTTCCCAGGAAATAGGCCGCGAGAAAATTGAAAACCGCTGCCATCGCGACTGCTTTGAAGGGAGTCAAAACGCGGGTGGCGACTACTGTTGCTACTGAATTCGCCGCATCGTGAAATCCATTTACGTAATCGAAGATTAAAGCGATAACGACAATGACGGCTACCAGGCCGAGAGTAGACATGCGCGGCCCCTAGCTGTTCTTCACGGCAACGTTCTGGATTACGTCGGCGACATCTTCGCAGCGGTCCGTTGTACTCTCAAGCGCCTCGTACAGATCTTTCAGCTTGATCAGAGTAACCGCGTCCAGGTTGGAATTGAACAGTGTCTTCAGCATTGTGCGCTCAACCGAATCTGCCTCTTCCTCCAGGCGGTTGACTTCGATGCAATCGTCCACAACGGACTTCTTGTTGCGCAATGCGTCAAGCGCCCGCCCGATCGCCCCGCACGAACTTGCGATCATTTTTCCAAGCTGAATGGCGGGATCGGGGATCGGATCGATTCGATAGGCCACTATGCGAAAGGTGGCGTCTTCCATGGCATCCAAGACGTCGTCCAGGGTTGTTGCGAGGGTTTGGATATCTTCCGGGTCGAACGGCGTGATGAAGGTGGACTGCAACCTGCGGAAGATATCGTGAGTGATTTCGTCGCCGCTTCGCTCGAGCGATTCCATGGGCTTTGCGATTCGGCACATTCCTTCGTAACCCGAGTTCAGGCCTTCCATCAGCAATTGAGAAGCCTGGCACAGGATACTCGATTGCTGCTCAAAATAATCAAAGAATTTCCCGTCACGGGGTAGGAGGTTCATGATGTTATCGAAGGATTTAACCGGCGATCCTCATTCTACCGAGACTGTTCGCGTGAGTACCCCGTTACCACTTGTTATAGCTTCTATTTATGCGGCGAAATCTGAAATTTCTTGTTTCCTTCGCGGCCCTGGCCTGTTTCTCGCTTCAGGCGGCCGAATGGAAACAGCTTTTTGACGGCAAAGACTTGAATGGCTGGAAGCATGTCGGCCCTGGCGGGATGGCGGTCGAAAACGGCCTCATTCACACTCACGGCGGTATGGGCTTGCTCTATTGGACGGGTGGAAAGCTGGGCGGCTGCGTTATCCGCGTGGTCTACAAAATGCGCGATTTCAACGATAACTCAGGAGTGTTTGTCCGCATTCCAAGCGTTCCGACGGAGCCCTGGATGCCGGTCAACAAAGGCTATGAGGTTCAGATCGATAACCACCCCGAAACCAGCGGAGAGAATGAATATCACGTCACGGGCACCCTCTATTCGCAGACGAAACCGTTAGCCAAACCCGGGAAACCGGGACCGGAGTGGAACACCATGGAGATTACGCTGGACGGGCCAAGAACGATTGTATACGTGAATGGCGTGAAGGTGACCGACTACACGGAAGGACAGCCCGTGCCGCCCAAGAAATTCGACTTCGAGCCCGAGCGCGGACGGCGCCCCGACTCCGGCTACATCGGCCTTCAGAATCACAGCGATAAAGACATCGTCTTCTTCAAAGAAGTCGCCGTCAAGCCACTCAAATAGTTGACACAATACTCGGCACAATCGGCGGCGCAACCATCGCTCACGCGAGGCATGGGGCTGTTCCCGGCGCTTGCCTCCAACATGCTGAATATGGTGGGGGTCGGCCCGTTCCTGACGATCCCCTTAATTCTCTCGGCGATGCACGGACCGCAGGCGCTTTGGGGCTGGATACTTGGCGCGGTCATCTCATTGTGTGATGGGTTGATCTGGTCTGAGTTGGGCGCGGCGATGCCAGGGTCCGGCGGATCGTACGACTACCTTCAGCAAGCTTTCGGGCCACGGTCGCTCGGACGTCTGATGGGGTTTTTGTTTCTGTGGCAGGTGATGCTTGTCGCTCCGCTCACGGCGGCTTCGGGATCCGTCGGTTTCGCGGACTACGCGCACTACCTTGTGCCATCGCTCACCGCGCCTGAAGAAAAGCTAATCGCCATTGGAGTATGTCTGCTGGCCACGTGGCTTCTCTATCGAGACATCCGTTCGATAAGCCTCATTTCGGCGATTCTTTGGGTTGGACTGATCGTTGCGATGGGCGTCGTCATCTGGGGCGGCGCGACCCATTTCAGCGCGGCCCGTGCGTTTGACTTTCCGCCTGGAGCTTTTCATCTCTCGGGCGGTTTCTTTGCAGGACTGGGCGCGGCCACGTTGATCAGCATCTACGACTACAGCGGCTACTTCAACGTCTGTCTGATCGGCGGCGAAATCAAGAACCCGGCAGTAACGATCCCGCGTACGGTCATGCTGTCGATTAGCATCCTCGCGGTGCTTTATGTGGCGATGAGCTTGTCGATTGTGGGTGTCGTCCCCTGGCGTGAAGCCATCTCTTCACAGGCCATCGTGTCCGACTATATCGAGAAAATTTACGGCCTGAAGGCTGCGGCCATGATGACCGGCCTGATCCTCTGGGTAGCCTTCGCTTCCGTGTTCTGCGTCCTGCTGGGATACACGCGGGTACCGTTCGCGGCGGCTTCCGAAGGCCACTTTTTCTCGGCCTTTGCGCGGGTGCATCCAAAGCGCAACTTTCCTTCGTTCTCGGTGCTGTTTTTCGGGCTGGCGTCGGCAGCGGCTTGTATGTTTACGCTGGAATCGTTGATCAAAGCAATGATCGTGATCCAGATTGTTACGCAATTCGCCGCTCAGTGTATAGCGTTGGTGCTAATCAGACGCCGCAGGAAAGATATCGAACGGCCGTTCTCGATGCCGTTGTATCCGGTTCCCGTCGTGATCGCCTTCTTGGGTTGGATGTTCGTGTTATTCGAGAGCGGCGCGCCTTACGTCGCGAGTGGCTTCGGCTTGCTTGTCTTCGGAATCCTGGTTTATCTCTGGCGCGCGAAGACCCGCACGGAATGGCCCTGGAACCAGGCGTAGAGCATACCGGTTACGGAACCTGCGATCAAGAGCAATGCCGCAATCGCGCAGGCCAGGGAAGCGCCCAATTTCCGAGCACATCGCTTGCCCCATAAGACAGCCGCAACGATGAGGAATGCCGCAACCACGGCTATGGCGGCTTTTTTGCACAAGCTCAATCGCCGCCACCGAACGCGCCGCCAGTTTTCTCTTTTCCGCCAACTGCGCCCGCCCCCGCTTCCTGAGAAGCTACCGTTTCGAGATACCGCCACACCAGTTGCGCTTCGCGGCACGTCTCGCATGTCTTCAGATGCCGCTGAATTTCAGCGGGAGCGTGCCCGGTCGCGAGCGCGGCCATCACGGTGTCTTCGTATTCACAGACATCTGGCATCATCGTGTCTCCTCGCTGGACGGAAATCCCCCCAGCATCTTGCAAAGGTAGGCGCGCAGCGAGCCGGCCGTCCGTTCGTAGAACAGCCGGAAACTCTCCTCATCCATGCGAGATACGGGTTGAGCGGCCATGGCTTGCGAGGGCATGACCGCCGAGGAGAGAGCCAGGGAGGGGGTTCGATTGCCGTTTCCACTGTGCTGGATTTAGCAAGCCCCCACGACTTACATAAGGCGAACGACGTGGCTGCCGAAATCAGGAAGCCTACTCCCACGGCGAGGGCGATTGCCCCGGACACCAACAGAAATCTATCGGCATCGGTGCTTAACACCGTCATGCGCACAATCAATTCGGCGTTGAGAAATTGAGAGAAGATGCGACTCAGGATGAGAAGCCATTTTTGCTGGTGGATCAACTGCTCCGCAGTCTTGCGGATGGTCCTCAGAAAAGAACTGACAGCGTGGAGTGCTGCCTCCATTTGGGTAGCTTTGGCGTGCAGGCTGGTGACGGTCAAGTGATTTGCCCGCTGTGGGTGGTTTGCTTGCCGACGGGAATGACCATCGCCTTCGCCACGCCGGAAAGCACGGTTGGATTGTGGTACACAAGCCTGAATCCGGTCACGTTGACCGCCCTCGACTCTGGCGGCAGTGGGCTTAGTCTAGTTACGGGTAATGCCAATACAGACGGTACGATGGGCACGTCGGATTCCTGTCCATCAGCGACGCCGGAATTTCATCCATAGCAATCTCCAGCGTTGCAGGCCAGTACGTGCTCGACGACCTCCAATTCAGCGGTACGCAAGTGACTCCGACGCCCGCGCCATCAGCATTGGCGCTGACGACGACCGTATTGCTTTTTTGTCCCTTGTTTATGTGAAGCGCAGAGCCCGTAAAGAAGTG
>JALYVD010000172.1 GCA_030853405.1 Acidobacteriota bacterium
TTGCGGCCTTTAGATCAGCAACGCTCAGGAACGCGGCGCGCTTGATTGCTTTGTTGTCGAGGTGACCAAACCACCGCTCGACAAGGTTCATCCAACTGGAACTGGTAGGCACAAAATGAGGCACAAAGCGCGGGTGACGTTTCAGCCACTCTCTCACTTTCTCGTGCTTGTAGCCGCCGTAGTTGTCCATGATCAGATGGAGCGGAACGGGGCCGGGAAACTCTCGATCAAGCCGGTTCAGAAGGGAATTGGATGGGGCAGCTGTCCTTGCGACCAAGGGCGACGTGAATAGAGCCGAGGGAAACGCAAAGCTTCGGTTAGAAGCGCCAGCTTTTCAACTTATGAACGTCGCAGGCAACTGATTGGCATGCGCGGCATCGCCGCCTCAGCCCCATAGAACCGCCAGTACTACTTTTTTCGTCCCGATCAAGTGTATATTCCTTAGGGGCAGATCTACACCTGATTCCGCCGAATCCATACTAGGAAGAAAAATGAAGAACGAATCCATCGTATTGTTCGCCTTAGCGACCGCCCTTGCAATTGCGCCAGTTGCGCAAGCTGACCAAGTTAACTTCTCGTTCAATGGAGGAGGCATAACCAGTTCCGGTACCCTCACTGTTTCACCGTCTTCAACTCCCGGTTATGATGTGATCACTGGAATCAGCGGAATGTTCGCGGACACGAACGACGGGATTTCCGGTGCGATTACCGGGCTCTACCAGCCAATATCGTACGTCGCTCCGCCTGTCGGCTTACCGGCGTTTACAACCTCTGGCTTTTCCTACGACGACACGTTCTATCCTGGAGGAAATTCTCCAAACAACTGTGCCGATTATCCTTTCTTTGGCGGCGTATTGGATGTTTATGGGGTCGCATTTAACATAGCCGGCGGAAACGTGGGCGTCCTTTGGAGCGACGGCAACATACCAGGCTTCGGGCTTGTTTACGCGGCTGGAGATGGGACTGCAACCACCATTCTTGATGATCCTAATGGTCAAGGCGCCGACCAAACGTTGCCTACCGGACTGCCCGTCTCACTGGTCACGACTGCTACACCGGAACCGGGTTCGTCATTTTTGTTCGGCATCGGGCTGCTCGGCTTGATTGCAGTCTGTACTCGCAAGAGCAAGCATCTGGCTTGAGCGGTTTAGTTACGAACCGGTTCGCATAGCGTGCCGGGCGTGTTGCGGACCAGATTGAACTAGTGTAGTGTCCAAGAAATAACCTCGCTCAACTATGTACGGCGGATATTTCCACATGACGCCGGATGGCAAAGAGGATCTTCCGCCAAAAATCGAAACGCCTGAAACGGAGAGTTATTCAAATATCATCACGTGGGATTTCCCGGAGCGCGGCAAACACCCCGCCCTGCAGATGATCTGGTATGACGGCGGCATGGCGGCCACATCGGCCCGTGGAACTGGATGTTGCCACGGCCATGCCCGCAGAGGGACTGCTCTTCATCGGAGAGAAGGGAAAGCTGCTCAGTGGATACTATGGCGGCAAGAACCGCTTGCTTCCAGAAAAACAGTTTCGCGATTTCCAGCCGCCCCCGAAGACGCTGAAGCGCACGATTGGTCACTACAAAGAATGGACGTTGGCCTGCAAAACGGGCGCGCCCACGAATGTCAACTTCGAGTTTGGCAGCCGCATGACTCAGGTTGCCCAGCTTGGGGCCATGGCAGCCCGGTGCGCGAGGCCGTTGCTTTGGGACTCCGACAAAATGATCGTCAGCAACGATTCGGAAGCAAATGGCTGGGTAAATCCGCCCTACCGAGCAGGGTGGACGCTGAATGCGTAGGCGGGACTTGTGGTTCCTGTTGCCGGTGGTGCTTGCCGGGTCAGTTGCTCTTGCCTGGCAAGAAACCGCCGTTAACGACGGAACGGCGCACGGGGACGCGCCCTACCTGTTGGAGCCGGGCTGGACACCACTGATTAGCCCCAAGAGTCTGGGCGCCTGGCAGTATGAACATCCGGAAAAAGGAACGTGGACCAACAGCCGCGCCGTCTTCTGGGATAGCGTGAACCAGCCGAAACAATTACTCGCGCTTCCCGGGCCGGGCGACCGCATCGCAAATGGGCCGAAAGGAGGGAATTCAAATATCTACACGAAGCAGAAGTTCGGCGACATGGAACTCTATGTGGAATTCCTGATTCCCGCGAATTCGAATTCCGGTGTCTATCTGCACGGCTTATACGAAGTTCAGGTCTATGACAGCTTCGGCGTTGAACACCCTAAATACCTGGACTGCGGCGCAATCTACGAACGCTGGATTAATAACAAAGGCGAAGGCGGCACGCCCCCGGTCGTAAACGCAAGCCGCCGTCCAGGGGAATGGCAATCGTTTCATATCTGGTTTCGCGGACCACGATTTGACACGGGCGGGAGAAAGATCTCAAACGCCACCTTCGTTCGCGTGCTTCACAATGGTCTGCTTGTCCACGAAAATGTAGAGGCTCCAGGACCGACGCGGTCAGGCCTGGAAATTCCGGAAGCCGCCACAAATCCGCTGATGCTGCAGGGCGACCATGGACCGGTGGCGTACCGGAACATCTATTGGCGCCCGCTTCGCCCTCTTTCCCCCAGGTGAATAGATTTAATCGCACGTAAACGCATCCGCCATCCCGGACCAGAACATCCGGGAACAAATTGCGATAGAAATGTATTGAGGAAAGGTTGTGGAAAACAAGATCGTAGGTGGCGTTAACGTTGAGTTTCCGCAGGAGGACCCTGTGGATTTCGAAGTTTCCTTCAAGATTGCTCTTGAGATCGGGGGCGAGACCCGCTAAGGTAGGCGAGGTTCTACTCTGTATGGCCGCCCGCGAAATATCTCTCGATCATCCGCTCCCCGACAACATAGACGCCGAGCGTTTCGTGCTCGGGGCCATCATGAGCAACGAGAACGCGTTCCTGCAAGTCGCGGGAACGCTTTCGGCAGACGACTTCAGTCTCGAAAAGCATAAGCGCATTTTTCTGCGCATGAGCGACTTGCATGAGCGCGGGGAAAGAATAGACCGCGTCACGCTGGCGAACGAATTGATGAAGCAGGGCCAGCTTCAATCGGTGGATGGCCTGAGCTATCTGGTGTCGCTCGACGATGGACTGCCGGAGCTTCACAATGTCGAAAGCTACGTCGGCATTGTGAAAGAGAAAGCGCTGCTGCGGCGGATCATCACGGTTTCGCAGGACACGATCAATCGCTGCCTGGGAGCTGAAGAAGAGGCCAGGAACATTCTAGGCGCGGTTGAAGACGCGTTCATGAAGCTGGGCGATGTTCAATCGAAGAACGCGCTCGCAAGCCCCGCGCAAATCATTACGGAATATGACGGCGGGATTAACGCTTTCCTCGACACAAGTAAACGGGTTAAGGGCATCAGCACTGGGTTCCTAAAGTTTGATGAGATGACCGGGGGGCTGCGGGAAGGTGAGCTGATCATTCTGGCAGCCCGGCCTGCCATGGGAAAGACGGCGCTCGCGCTTAATATCGCGCAGCATGTCGCGACGAATCCCCAAGCGCCCAAAGCGGTTGCGGTATTCTCGCTCGAAATGTCGAAGGAGTCGCTGCTGACTCGTATGCTTTGCGCGGCGGCGCGGGTGGACCAGCAGCGTTTTCGCGCCGGTTATCTGAGCGGTGACGAGCGTCACGCCTTACAGGAAGCAATGTACCGGATGGTGGAAGCGCCGCTGTTTTTGGATGACACGGCGGGAACGAACCTGATGGACATTCATTCGAAACTGCGGCGTTTGCAAGCCGAACAGGATCTCGGACTTGTGGTGGTCGATTATTTGCAGCTGATGCAAGGACGCGGACGCTTCGAAAACCGCGTACAGGAAATCAGCTCCCTTTCGCGCGGGTTCAAACTGATGTCGAAGGAACTGCGGGTGCCGTTCCTGGTTCTTTCACAGTTGAGCCGAGCGCCCGAAACGCGGCAGGGCGACCACCGTCCGATGTTGAGCGATCTTCGCGAATCAGGCTCGATTGAGCAGGACGCCGACTTGGTCGGTTTTATTTTCCGCGAAGAGGTATACAGGCCGGACAAGGAAAGCTTAAAGGGCATCGCCGAGCTGATCCTTGCCAAACAACGTAACGGTCCAACAGGACGCGTGAAACTGGCGTTTCTGAATCGCTTCACTAAATTTGAAAATCTTGCTACGGATACGGGAGAAGACGACGGCGGATTCGAGTAGGCTCAGAACTTCAAGCAGATTTTCCCGAAGTGCTGCTGGGTCTCCATGTAGCGGAGCGCCTCTTTGAGTTCGGTCCAAGGGAATACTTTATCGATTACAGGTTTGATCGAGTGAAACTGAACCGCGCGATTCATTCGCTCGAACATGGCGCGCGACCCTACATAGATTCCCTGGACGCGGGTACTGGTCGTAAGAATTTGTCCTGGACCGATGCTCGGGTCGCGACCGCTTAACACGCCGATCACGCTAATTGCGCCGCCGAGCTTCACCGCTCTCAACGATTTCGGCAGAGTATCGCTTCCCCCGACTTCGATGACGTAATCGACACCCGCGCCGTCGGTTAGGCGCAGGACTTCTTTATCCCACTCCGGCGTGCTCTTGTAGTTGATGGTTTCATTGGCGCCGAGTTCACGGGCGCGCGCCAACTTCTCGTCACTGCTTGAAGTCACGATGGCCCGTAGCCCAGCGGCTCTTGCAAACAGAAGCGCGAAGGTGGAGACGCCTCCGGTGCCTTGAATCAAAACGCTTTCGCCCGGAACAGGCGGTGTGTGCTCGAACAAAGCGTGCCAGGCAGTCACCCCAGCGCAGGGCAATGCCGCCGCTTCTACATCTGATAGAACATCCGGAACGCGCACGAGTCCGTCCTCATGGAAGAGCATGCGTTCGCGAGCCAGACCGTCAACCCCACCGCCCAATGCGGAAGCGAACTTTTCACGAGTGGGCGGGCCGTCCAGCCATTTTTGAAAGAAGCATCCCGCCACTTTGTCACCCGTTTTAAACCGGGTGACTCCCTCACCGATTTCCTCCACAACACCTGCGCCGTCGGACAGCGGAACCATGGGACGCCGGAGCTTCGGGTTATAGGTTCCCTTCACCACCATGTAGTCGCGAAAGTTGAGCGAAGCCGCCGTGAGCTGTACGAGCACTTCGGAATGGGCAGGTTTCGGCGTGTCGCGATCCACCAGCGCCAGGTTGTCAATCCCGAAATCTCGAATTTCAAACGACTTCATGCTTGAATTGACTCGTAAACTCCACAAGCTGATTCAACTTACCGAGAGCGGCGCCGGAATCGACAGACTCGATTGCCAGATCCACGGCGGATTTTAGATCAGGAGCATGCTGCGCCAACAGAAGAGCGGCCGCAGCGTTTGCAACGACGATATCGCGCCTGGGGCCCTGCTCGCCTTCAAAAAGCGCCCGGATGATCTCGGCGTTTTTTGGCGGATCGCCGCCCTTCAGATCCTCAACAGACGCACGCCCCACACCGAAATCAGCCGGAGACCAAAGTCCCTTTTGGACCTTGCCGTCCTCCACCTGGAAGACGGTCGTCTGGCCGGTGGTGCTGATTTCATCGAGCCCATCGGCTCCGTGCACAACAAAGGCACGATCAATTCCGAGACGAGCGGACGCCTGCGCCAGCATCTCCGCAGCACGTACCGAGAAAGCCCCAATCAATTGGACACGCGCACAAACCGGGTTCGTAAGCGGCCCGAGCAGATTGAAAACGGTTCGGCCTTTCAGCATCAACCGCGCCTCTTGCGAATGCTTTATTGCTGGATGCAGCACTGGGGCATAGAGGAAAC
>JALYVD010000188.1 GCA_030853405.1 Acidobacteriota bacterium
TTCTGGTCCACCACATCGGTCTTATCCATGCCGGTAATGGTGGTGGCAACGGGAAGACTCATGGCATAGCGCAACATCTCTTCGGCAGTGAAAACGCCCTTTTTGATGGCCGGACCGGCCCCGTTCAGCGGCTTCATCCCAAGCGCCGCAATGCCCCGCTTCTGGAGTTCTGGGAGAACATGATCCTCGAAGCTGCGGAAAGTTCCGTCGAACGGGTTCAGGGGCATCTGCACAGAGTCGAACGGAAAACCCGTTTCGAGCATGGCCAGATGAATCTTCGGGTCCTTGTGACCGGTGAAGCCTACGAAGCGAACCTTTCCGTCTTTCTTGGCTTTGGTTAGCGCTTCAGCCGCGCCGTTCGGTCTAATGAACAGAGCCGGGTCATTCTCGAAACTCACGCCGTGAATTTGCCAGAGATCGAGATGATCGGTTTGAAGCCTGCGCAACGACTCTTCCAGCATCTTCAGCGCGAGATCCTTGTCGCGCCCATGAGTGCAAACTTTCGTCATCAGAAAGACCTGCTGACGCTTGCCCTTCAGACACTCGCCCATCCACACTTCCGATTTGCCCCGATGGTATTCCCAGCAATTGTCAAAGAAATTAACTCCGCCGTCAACTGCCTTGTCGACGATGACTTTGGCCGTTTTCAAATCTTCAGCGTCACCAAGATGATGTCCGCCAAGTCCTAATGCGGAAAGCTCTACACCGGTCTTGCCGAATTGCCTGCGTGGGATCTGTCCTGTTTGTGCCATGCTTGAACCGTTCGTAAGCCCTGTTCGTAAGCCCTGTTCGTAAGCATGGATATCGCAATGGCGGACAATGTTTCATGACCCCGTAGAAAGGCCAGTCTCGCTCACTGAAACTTATGAAGTACGACGCAATCATTCTCGGTTCCGGACAGGGCGGCAATCCGCTCGCGCAAAAGTTGGCAAGCGACGGACACCGCGTTGCGATCATCGAATCCGGCCAACTTGGGGGCACATGCGTCAACACCGGATGCACTCCAACCAAGGCAATGATCGGCAGCGCCCAGGTGGCGCACTATGCACGAGATGCGGAGCGCTGGGGCGTTCACGCGAGCGATATCCGGGTGAACCTTGGGGTCATTCTCGCTCGCAAAGACTAGATCGTCGCGTCTTCGCGCAGTGGATGGGAGAAGAAGTTTGAGGGCAAAGACAATCCCCGTCTGTATCGGGGACGCGCGAGTTTCATCGGGTACAAACGAGTCCAGGTGAATGGCGCGGAACTCGAAGGAGAACGCATTTTTATCGACACCGGTACGACCCCCGCCATTCCTCCGATCACAGGTCTCGATTCCGTACCGTACCTCACCAGTACGACTCTTCTTGAATTGCGAGTTCTTCCGGAGCACTTGGTCGTTCTGGGCGGCGGTTATGTCGGTCTGGAGTTCAGCCAGATGTTTCGCCGTTTCGGAAGTGATGTGACGGTCGTTCAAAGTGCTCCTCGAATTTTGCCGAATGAAGATGAAGACATTACGCAGGAAATGCAGGAGAGTCTCGAAGCCGAGGGCATCCGCTTTCATTTGAATGCGCGAGCGAATGCAGTGCATCAGCAGAACGGTCGAATTGCGGTCTCCATTCAAGGCCAGGACGATGTATCCGGCTCGCATTTGCTTGTGGCAACCGGCCGCAGTCCGAATACTAAGGACCTGGATCTCGACAAAACCGGCGTCAAGGTGAACAACAAGGGTTTCATCACGGTCGATGAACGCCTGAAGACAACGGCGGATAACATCTGGGCCCTGGGCGACGTGAACGGCGGGCCCCAGTTCACGCACATCTCCTATAACGATTTCCAAATCGTCTACGCGAACCTTTATCAAGGCAACAACCTGAGCACGGCGGACCGACTGCTTCCTTATGCTGTTTACACAGACCCGACGCTTGGAAGAGTGGGTCTCACCGAGAAAGCTGCGCGGGCTCAAGGCTACAAGCTGAAGATCGGAAAAATTCCGATGACCCGGGTTGCGCGCGCGATCGAGCGCGGGGAAACCGCCGGGCTTATGAAACTGGTGGTCAATGCGGAGAACGATCACATTCTGGGTGCGTCGATCCTGGCTGCGGAAGGCGGCGAACTCGTGCAAATCCTGAGCACTCTCATGCTGGCGGAAAAGCCGTACACGCTACTGAAAGGCGCGATTTATATTCACCCCACGTTGGCCGAGGGCTTTTTCAGTTTGATGGAGAGTGTTGCGCCGTCAGAACGGCCTTGACGTATTCGCCGTGTTCCATCTTTTCAAAACAGTCCAGCCAGCCGGTGAGATCGCAGGTGTGACTGATGACCGGATCGAGATTGATCTGGCCCGACACAATCATGGAAATGACGCGCTCCCATACCGGCCAGTTGTGCGAAAAGCTTCCCGATATTGTGACGTTCTTCTGCACGAGCGGATCCAGGCTGAACTGCAGAGGCTGCGGTCCCCATCCGACTTTAATGATCTGTCCCGATGGCCGGACCGCCTGGAGTGCAATCTGCAGCGTGGCCGAGACGCCCGAAGCATCGATAGCGACATCCACGCCGAGACCGTCACCGACTCGCGCGATGTACTCCGGAACACCACCTTCGAGCGTCATGCTGGCCCCAAGTTGCCGCGCGACCGTCAGGCGATGCCGATCATTCGACAGTCCGGCCACAATCACTTGGCCCGCGCCGCTCAACTTCGCCATCTGCGTACAAAGCAAACCGATGGGACCCGGCCCCAGCACAAGCACGTTATCGCCGGGCCGGACACGTCCATTCACGCACACGGCATTGTACGCGACACAACACGGCTCAGTTAATGCAGCCTTATGAAACGGCAAGCTCTCCGGGATGCGATGTAGACAGCGCTCCGGAACGCGGACATACGTGGTCATCGCGCCATTGACGCCGTAGCCGAAACCGCGGCGATTCGGATCGAGATTGTAGAGCCCGGTACGGCTGAGCGGAGAGGCTTCATCGATCACGGCGGCGGTCTCACTCACAACGTGATCGCCTTCTTTGAAACTCGAAACGCGCGTGCCCTTCCGCACAATCGTGCCCGCGAATTCGTGTCCTAAGATGCAGGGATAGTTGACGGCCCAACTGTGCGAACCACGCCATTGATGGAGATCGCTGCCGCAGATACTGACGGCGCCAACCTGCAGTAGAACGTCCTGCTCGCCTATTTCAGGGACCGGAACGTCGCGCATTTCGACCGACAGTGGATCGCGGGCGTAATTTACGACGGCGGGCATGGTCTGGTTCATGCTTGAGCCTCACCCGCGACTCGCACATCGCCGAAAGCATGTACCTTCTGACAGATCAGGCGCAGGGTGGCCTCGACATCGCCTCCAGCGGCGCGAAATGCATGTCCGTCTATTACCAAAGGCGCACCAACGACAACCAGCGGCGCTCCGTAACGAGGTGTTTCGGTGGCCTGTTCTAGCGTGAGCCCGCCCACGGCTTGAACGGGAATTGAAACGGCCTGGACCACCTCACGCAGCCTGTCTAGAGGCGTCGGAGTGGGCAGACCTCGCTTACGCCGTAGCGTGCGCATGTCGTAGCCAATATGGTGGACGATGTAATCACATCCGAGTTCTTGTAGCTTCTTCGCGCCCGCCACTGGATCGGGCATGTTCATGGTGTCGCCCATCAGTTTTGCGCCAAGCTCATGCGCGGTTTTGGCCGCCATTTCGACGGTCTCCTCGTGCGCTTGGCCCATGACGACGACCATGCTCGCGCCAGCTTCGACCATGAGTTTTGCTTCAAGTGAACCGCCATCCATGGCCTTTACATCCGCAACGATAGGAACCGCCGGGAATTTCGCATGCAATTCGCGAACCGCGCGAGCGCCTTCGGCGAGGAGAAGTGGAGTACCCGCTTCGAGCCAATCCACCCCAGCCCGGACAGCGATTTCGGCGGCGTTAAGAGCCGCTTGCAGGTCGGTGAGGTCCAGCGAAACCTGGACAGTAGCTTTCATCTTTGGATGATAACGTCACTCGTACGCGGGAAGGATTTGAAGCTCTGACCGGTCGGCCACCTTTCAGGCCGTTTGCTCTCGAAGCTTCCACCTTCGCGGCGCTCGTTGTCTTTCCACCCAGTCGACCGATCTTCGCCACCCAAGGCGTGTTGCCGAAAATTACGATGCCTTCTTGGCGACTGCAACCTTCGCCGTGCGCGCTGGCGTAGTAGACGAAGCCGAGGCGGGCTGCGCGAGCAACTGTTCGATATGTTCGCGAATAGTGTCCGGGTTCATAAGCTTCTCCCAGTCCCCGTTATCCGTCGTGTTCGGCGTCTGCCAGTGGATGAATCCCTTGCGATCGATTAATGCAAGCTGCGGCACTACATAGCGCTGCGGAGGGAAGCCCATGAAGGCCGTCATCTGGTCGCTGGTGGTCCAGGCCACCGGAAAATTCACCTGGAAATCCTTAGCGAAATTTTCGACCAGGAGATCGGCGTTCGCATTGACAGCAACGTCTATTACTTGCAATCCGCGGCTGCCATACTTGGCCTGCATTTGCGTCATGTAACGCGATGCGGCCTGGCAGTGAGGACACGTCGTGAATATGAATTCCAGCGCCACGACTTTGCCCTTATATTGACTTAGAGTCTGCTGGCCTTTTCCGGGTATTGAGAAGGATAACTCCGGGGCTTTACGAACGTGGTCCGTAACATCGGCCAACAGAAAGGAAGCAGCTGCAACGGCCAGAAATGCGGCCGCAATCCATGTTTTCTTCACGTGGGAACTCCACTTACAAGTTTATCAGCGTGAAACTCGCGTGCAAGTTCTACTTGTGGTATCCGATCTTTAGCTTGGCAATATCGATAGTCATCTCGTTAAGCCGTAAATCTATACCGTCCAGTTTGGCCTCCATCCGATCAAACCGGACGTCCATTCGATCCAACCGCTTTTCGATCAAATCGAAGCCCTTGTCATTGATTACTAACGCGACGATGGCTACTCCAGCAGTGCTGGCCGCGCTCGTGACCGACGTGATGACTGCTACTACTATATTGGCGTCCATGCTCGCGCTCATCCGTTTGGGTCGCCTCCCACCAGTTTAGACAATCGTTGTTCGTGGCTGCCAACGAAATTCGCGAGTCCCTGCTACAGCTTCAACCGTCCGGTCCGGATCAGCCGGGCTTGGCACACGGGCGTATTGGTTTGGATGGCATCGAAAAAGAGACGGAAAGTTGTTGTATTACCCATCACGTCGCTACGGGTTTGTAGCTACCCTGGTATCGATGATTGCGAAACTGAAGAAGGAATACGCTATCACGCAATTGGGCACGCCAATGGGCAGTTACTCGCAGTTGTCGTGTTCTTAGATCAAACGGAAGGTGATGATTCGCACCTTCACATCATCTCGGCACGTAAGGCCGAAGCAACGGGGGAAAAACTCTATGGGCAACAATTCTCTTAAAGGCGTGGCGGTACGACCGACCCCGGTGAAAGACCGCAAAGGCATAAAAATCACTGACGAAATACGAGCGTTGTACGCAGCGCACGATCACAGCAAGGATGATCCTGAAGCACCTATGCTGCCAGCTGAGAAGTGGGCGAATGCGATGCGTCGTGACGAATTCTTCCGACCGATCAAGAAGGCAGACAACCGTGCGCATCGACGCCGATGTCCTAACGTGGTTGAAATCGAAAGGTGAAGGTCATCTCAGTCGCGTCAACCAGATATTACGTGCGGCGATGTTGGCTGATCGCCGCTAACCCATACCAGTACTTGTGGAACTTCCGTGTTGTCTCCTTGAGGACTTGGAAGGTCTCGGGGCGGTGAAGGTGGGCCGTCCACTTTTTGGTTCACTTGAGTAGGTGGACCGTGTTTTTGCGTGATTCCAAAAGCAAAAAAGGGCTAGCCACATTATTAT
>JALYVD010000191.1 GCA_030853405.1 Acidobacteriota bacterium
GTGTTTTGCGGATTTTCGCAGCGTCCCGTCGCTCATTCGGGGCTACAATCGGTCAAAAACTTGATTATGCGTTCGATAACGGCACTTATTACTACAGGCCTCTTTGTAACTTCTCTTCCACTGTGGGCGGTAACTCCGACCACCGATATAAGAGTGGACCAGGCCGGGTATCTTCCGGGTGCGCCTAAGCTCGCCATGGTTTTGGAAACCGGCGCGGCGCGCCCCGCACAAAGCTTTACCCTGCGGCGTTCCACCGACAACTCGATTGTCTATCGCGGGCAGTTGACGGCGCCCGTTTTCGACAAGGATTCAGGCGAGAACGTAGCGACGGCGGATTTCAGTTCCTTCGCCGGCCCCGGGAAGTTTTATCTGGAAGCTGACGGAGTGGGGCGAAGCTGGGATTTCGCTATCGCCTCAGACGTCTTTACTCGCGTCTACTATCTGGCGATGCGTGCTTTTTATGGACAGCGCTGCGGAACCAAAGTAGACCTTGCGCCCGACTTCCCGCAATATAAACACGCCGTGTGTCACTTGGATGGCGCCTACCACGAATCGAGCGGAAAAGAAGGGCCGCACAGTTCCGAGAAAGGCTGGCACGACGCCGGCGACTATGGACGGTACGTGGTGAATGGCGGAATCAGCACCGGAACCCTTCTGTGGGCTTGGGAACTCTATGGCAACCAGATCAAGAAAATAGGTCTGAAAATTCCGGAATCGGGCAATGGCGTTCCCGACATCCTCAACGAGGTCCGTTGGAATCTGGATTGGATGATGAGCATGCAGGAACCGGATGGCGGAGTTTTTCATAAGCAGACGAGCGCTCATTTTTCAGCATTCATCATGCCGGAACAAGATAAGCTCACCAGTTATGTTATTGGCACCGGTAAGGAACCGTTTAAGAGTTCATGCGCGACCGGCGATTTAGCGGCGGCGGCGGCCATAGCATCGCGCGCGTTTCGTCCTTACGACGCCGCTTATGCCGGTAAAACTCTTCGTTCGGCGGAGAGCGCGTGGAAATGGCTGCAAGCAAATCCGAACGTAACCTTTCACAATCCACCGGGAATCCTAACTGGAGACTACGGTGACCAGCAGTGCGGAGATGAAGCGTTATGGGCCTCAGTAGAGCTTTGGCGTACTACCGGAAACGACACATACTTGCAGTATTTCCTTCAGCACTACCGTGAGTTCCTGGGCAGTATCGGCCCGGCAAAAACGCCTTCGTGGAGCATGGTTGCGCCGCTCGGCCTTTGGGGCTATGTGCTCGGGCAAGGCGGCAATGCGGAGGCGGTGGACGCAATACGCCGGCAAACAACGCAAGCCGCCGAGGCCATTGTGCGACGGACCGGCGCCGACCCTTATCATGTTTCACTTACGACACACGATTACATTTGGGGGTCGAACGGGGTCGCGGCAAATTACAGCCTGGTTTTACTGATTGCCAATCGATTCAAACCCGACTTTCGCTACTTCCAGACGGCGATGGAGAATCTGCATTACATACTCGGCCGGAACACGTTCTCGCTTTCGTGGGTTACTCAGGTGGGCGAAAATCCTTTTCAGCACCCGCATCACCGTCCTAGCGCCGCTGACGGCGTTGATTCCCCGTGGCCCGGCCTTATGTCAGGCGGACCTAATCCGGGGCGGCAGGATCAAGTGATGAAGAAGTTAGTGAGTGCGGATACGCTTCCGGCCCGCGCGTATGTGGACCAGACCGGAGCCTACGCATGCAACGAAGTCGCAATCAACTGGAACGCTCCGCTGGTGTTTGTCTTGGCGGCCGCTCTGCCGAAATGAGAAGAAGAGGCGGCTCAGGCTTTTGATTTAGCCGGTTTTTTAGGCGCGCTCTTTTTCTTCGTGGTACTTGAACCAGGGAGTTCCAGATGCTGAGCGGCTTTTCGCTTGGCGCCCGGATGCTCTTTTTGCCATTCGTCAAGTTGATTGCTCCGCTTAGCCCGGAATTTCTTCTCCGAGGCGGTTGTCTTCGATTCTGCTTTAGGACGGCAACTTCCCTTGCTGTAAGGTTTTTTCCCTTTTACGGGCTCGTACCCCGGCCAGCACCTGTTTTCTTTCTCTGCCATCGAACGTGCACTCCTGAATGTGAGACACGCCGCGCGGACTTGGATTTCAGATAGAGCGGACCTGGATTTACGACAACTCCCAGGTCTTTAGCCTGAATGAAACGAGCTGGCTGAAAATTGAGGTAAACAGAAATCCGGCCTACCCGCGAAATGCGAGCAGGCCGGATTGCCTCAATGCGGAGAAGAACTATTAGCGGCTGGGACGAGCGCTCTTAAAGCTCTTGCGCTTCGATGCAAATGAGTTGGTATGCGTAGAGTGCCGCTCCCGTTCAGGCCGGTTTGCGTGTTGGAACGATTTTGGCTTCGCTGCCGTACTGGCGCGCACCTCGACCACCTCTGCCGGGAGATTCGCCTCGCTCACCACTTCCGGCGACACAGTCTGGCGAACCAGTTGTACTTTACATTCCCGCTCGATACGGCGAATTTCACCGCGTTCCGATCGAAGGCTGAAAGTTGAAGCAGCACCACGCTGACCCGCGCGGCCCGTGCGCCCCACGCGATGGATGAAATCCTGCGGCGCCTGCGGGAGATCGTAATTGATAACGTGCGCAACGCTATCGACGTGAATACCGCGCGCCGCTACATCGGTTGCGACCAGCACTCGATAACGTCCGTCGCGAAACCCGGCCAAAGCCTGATTGCGTTGATTCTGGGTGCGGTCCCCATGCATGGCGACAGCGCGCAGGCCGAGACCGGAAAGCCGCTTCGCAAGCCGGTCGGTCCCGTGTTTGGTACGAGCAAAAACCAGGAAGGATCCTTCTTCCTGTCCGAGCATGTGGCGAAGAAGACCAACTTTCATGTTGTTTTCCACTTCGTAGACATGCAGGTCAATCTGCTCGGGAGCTTTCATGACCGATCCGCCCACCGCAATCCGAACGGGATTCTTTGAAAAGCGGTTGATCAGACGCTCCACGTCCCTCTCCATGGTTGCGGAGAAGAAGAGGCTTTGACGAGCCGTCGGTAAAGCCGCCAGAATCCTTTCAATGGCGACGACGAATCCCATGTCGAGCATCCGGTCCGCTTCATCAAGCACCACCGTCTGCACCGCGGACAAATTGATGAGCCGCCGGTCCATAAAATCTTCGAGCCGCCCGGGCGTTGCGATCACAAGCTGTGCGCCACGTTTAATCGCGCTCAACTGAGTCTGTTCGCTCAGGCCGCCTACCACTACCGCTGCCTTGAAACCGGTCCCGCTCGAAAGCTTGGCAAAGGTCTCCGCAGTCTGCATGGCTAGTTCGCGAGTGGGGCTTAGCACTAGCGCTCGTATAGGATCGGATGCACGGCCATTGCCATTCGGCTTGGGCGTGCTGATAAGCGTTTCCAACAGAGGCAACAAGAACGCCAGGGTCTTTCCCGTTCCGGTTTGCGCGGTCGCAACGACGTCGGCTCCGGTCAGCGCCGGAGGAATGGCCTGCGCCTGCACTTGCGTGGGTTCAAGAAAACAGTTCCTTGTGAGGTTCTGGTGGATAGAGGGAGAGAGTGTAAGTTCAGAAAATTGATTCATAGTCAAAAGGAGTCAATGCGCCGAGGTTCCGGCAGCAACGTCCTTAAGAAAACGAACCACAGCTTTAATTGAAAGCTTTAGGGATCCGAGCAAGAGTGAAGAAGTACCAACCACTCAACGAAGGACGAAGGGGGGCAAAAGACCTTCTTTAGTGTAGCAGAGTTTGTCGCGAAACCGTTTTTTAAACCCGACTCGGGCAAAACGAACCAAATAAACTCAGCAACTATATAGTAGACATAATGAACTGGACAGCGACCGGAGCATTCTTGATGGCCCTAGGAGTGGCGATGGGCGCTTTCGGAGCGCACGCTCTGCGAACCCGGCTGGACGCCTACTCTCTGTCGGTTTACGAGAAGGCCGTCTTTTATCATCACATTCATGCTCTTGGCATCTTGATGGTGGCCGTTCTAGCTCGGGCTGGGTCTGTTAGCGCGGCGGCACAGGGACGAGTCGGCTGGCTGTTGCTGATCGGAATTGTGTTCTTCTCCGGAAGTCTGTACGCGCTGGCGCTGACGGGCGTGCGGATGTTGGGCGCTATCACGCCAATCGGCGGCCTTGCCTTTATTGCCGGATGGCTTTGGTTGGCCTATGAAGCGCTGCGAACAAGCTCAAGAGTCTGAGCGGTTAGCGGCTGCGTCCGTTTTTATGCGCTTGTAGTTGAATTATGGTTCGCCCGCCCAGTTCGTACGGTAATTCGTAGCGGCAGAGGACATCCGCGTCCATCCGGTGCTCACTGGCTTCCGTCAGTTCGTTCTCTATGTCGGGGCCCTTGTAGAGCAATAACCGGACGCCATTCTTCAGCGATTTCCCGAACAGATCGATCATCCGGCCAATCGGTGCGACCGCGCGAGCGGTGATAATGTCGGGCCGTTGGGTAATGGCCACTTCCTCGGCTCGCTCCGGGAACACGTGAACGTTGGGCAGGTCCAGAGATTCTACCGTCGAATCGACAAAACGGGCCTTCTTCTGAGTCGATTCCACAAGACAGAATCGGATATCCGGCAAGACGATGGATAGCGGGATGCCCGGAAATCCGGCGCCAGTTCCGGCATCGAGAATCCGCTTGGCGTTTTGGAAATGCTTCCAGGGAAGAACTGAGTCATAAACATGCTTGATGGCGGCTTCACGCGGGTCCGTGATGCGGGTGAGGTTCATGTGCTCATTGGCCGCCAGGATCAGATGCAAGTGGAGTGCGGCCTTTTCGATCAGACGCTCGCGATTGGGGATATCGGAGGGCAGGTTCCGCGAAAGTTCCTCCTCGAATTGCACAGTTTGATTGTGACATTGTGGTGGCGCTACTCCTCCCTAAGAGTTCGTGCAGGATCGATTTGTATGGCCCGGCGCGCCGGATGCCAGCAAGCCAGCAGCGCGACTGCGGATAAAACAATCAGCGCGGAAGCGAAGGCGGCCGGGTCTCTAGGGCTGACGCCATAGAGGACCGCTGACAGGGCGCGTCCCGCTACAAGGGTGAATGCCGTCCCAAAGACAATGCCGATGCAGCAGAGAGCGAGCGTGCGGGTGAGAACGAATCGAAGGATTTGATCGACGCGAGCACCTAGCGCCATACGAATGCCGATCTCGCGGCGGCGGCGTGATACCGAAAATGAGACGAGGGCGAAGACTCCGGTTGCCGCGAGAAGCAGGGCGACCAAGCCGAACCCGCCGAGAACAACTGCGGCCACCCGGGCCGGAAACAACGGCAACGCAAGCTGATCTTTCAGGCTGCCCACGTTAAATAGCGGTAAATCGGGGTCGGTGTTTTGAATGAGGCGGCGAATATAACCGGCTACCTCGTTTGATGGAAGAAATGAACGTGCCACGACGGTTGTCGATGGACTGTAGTCTTGGAGTACGGGCCGGAAGATTGCTGCGCCTGGATCTTCGCCGAGCGATTGGTATTTCCCGTCCTCCACGACGCCTACGATTTCTATTGCTGTGTTGGAATCGTCCGGACCCAACCGGAAATGTTGCCCAATCGGGTTCTGGTTCTTCAGCAGTTTATGGACAAAGGTCTCATTTACCAAAGCAACTGGGGGCGAGTGTGCATTGTCGTGGCCATCGATATTCCGTCCGGTAAGCAGACGCGTTCCGGCGGCCCGCAGATATCCCGAAGAGATGTCGTAAAACACCGCAAATTCCCGAGGCGCTCGACCGCTGTTTGGTTTGCCCAC
>JALYVD010000196.1 GCA_030853405.1 Acidobacteriota bacterium
TTGGGATTACCGCAACGCCCGCCGGTCGTAGTGATCGAACCAGTACGCATATCGCCCAACTGGCTGATGTTCCGCTGGATATCGGAGCGTTCGGTTTCAAGTGCGCCTAAAGAATCGGCCATAGCGGCCTCCTTCTAATAGCGTACATATACGCTACGATTTGTGCCACCCAAAAAACATCCCGCCATTCGTCCACATTCATGTCGCGCACCCAGATTCAACTTGAACAGGTCCTAAGCAACACAAGGGTGGTATAAGTGAGCTTAGGAACGGGATCTCGTCAAAAAGGCGTGAACACAATCGTGCTAGCAAACACGCGCATTGCGGTGTTTGCGTCAATAACCATTTCAACGCTACTTGGAAGTACCGGCCAACAATCATTTGAAGTAGCTTCTATTAGGCCGTCGGGACCAAACGCGTCGGGAACCGAATCGACGGAGGTCCTGGAGCAAAGGATCCTGAGCGCTTCCGCGCTATAAACGCATCCTTGGGCGCTCTTGTTTGGTACGCATTTCAGACAAAACCTCATCAATATAAACAGCTATCGTGGATGGAGCAAAAGGGATTCGATGTCAACGCTACGATCCCGGCAGGCACGACGAAAGAAGAGTTTCGGCTAATGCTGCAGAACCTTCTGATTGAACGTTTTGGCCTGAGATTCCATCGAGAAATGAAGACAATGCCTGCGTATGAATTGGTGATTGCAAGCTCGCGACCAAAGCTTCAGCAGTATCAGCCGGAGCCCGACGAAACGCCGCCTCCTTTTAAACTCACGGTTGTCAACAAGGATGGATTTCCTGTTTTGCCGGCCGGAAACCGACCGGTCGCGATGGCTGCTCCTGGCGGTAGGATTGGAATCCGTGCACGAAACGAAAGTAGTGAAGAGATCGCGACACGACTTTCTAATGTCGTCGGCAAGCCTGTAATCGACCATACCGGCCTCAAGGAAACTTATGATTATACGCTCTTCTACCAAATCACTAACCTGACGGCACAACCCGCCGGACCAGCAAGCGATATTACATCGCCCATTGCCGATCATCCCGATCTGCCGACGATTTTCCAGGCAATAGAAAAACAACTAGGATTGAAACTACAAACAAAGAAATTGCCCGTATCTATATTTGTAATAGATTACGCGATTGCCGACCCGACCCCGAACTGAAGCGTGAGAACGGTGCAGTAAGAAGACTGCGTGAGTTCGCGCTGACGCTCGCCGTTGGTGATTGCCGGCGGCGATGCGGCTGAACGTACTTCCTCGTAATCCAGCATGTGGAGAAGCAGTATATGGAGAAGCCGTCGGAGAATTAGCCGGGTCGCCTTGTCTTTTACGGCGGCTTGGCTGAGCATTGTCTCACTTATCGGTGCCGAATTGCATGGCCGGGTCAGTTTCAACGGCTTGCCGGTACCGGGCGCATCGGTGACGGTTTGAACGGGACGGAAAGAAGTTCGTCACCACGACGGACGAGCAAGGGACGTACTCGGTTACCGGTGTGAGCCCTGGTAATTGGTCGATTCGAGTCGAGATGCTCGGCTTCGCACCGATGCAGGAGCACGTAGCCGTTGCGCCGAACGCACGAGTTGGGGGTTGGCAACTCAATCTGCTGCCGCTCGATCAGATCAACGCAGAGATCGGATATCGATGGACGCGCAATCGCAACTTGCGTATCCATGTGGTTTTTTCAGTTCCGTTATCTGACGGGTATCCGGCTGAAATGGGCACCCCGGGAGAAACACCGGCTGGGCAGAATCTAGTGCCTCTTCGTCCAGCGGCGACGGACGAATCGACTATATTCGCATCAGGGGGTTTTGACATGCTTCAAAGTGGAACAGTGTCCCGTCACGTCCGGCTGGTTCTGCAGTTCGTTGCCATTTCTTTTTTCGCGCAGTCACTTTTTGCTCAGACGCAGGCGGTGAACGGTAGCATTCGCGGGCGCATTACGGATCAGAGTGGCGGCCCGGTTGGTCAAGCCAGTGTCTCTGTAGAGAACACGCAAACTGGTTTCTCGCGTTCCGTCGATACGGCGGATGACGGCTACTATGTTTTTCCGAATTTGCCGCTGGGAGCGTACAGTGTCTCCGTTCGAGCGCCGGGCTTTAAAACAGAGAAGCACACCGGTATCAATCTCGACGCGGGTAGCCAAGCGGTCATCGACGCGGAATTGAAAGTGGGCTCCACATCGACATCGATTGAGGTAACCGGGGGCGCACCCGTGATTGATCCGTCCCGCACCAATATAGGCCGGGTCATCTCACATGCCGAGGTCGATAACCTGCCGCTCACATCGCGCAACCCATACAACTTTGTGCTGTTTCAACCCGGAATCAGCGGTCATCCGAACCAGGAACTCGGGATTCCACGGCTGCTTAACACCAACGGCCTGACGGACCGCGTGAACTACCAACTCGACGGCATGGCCGCGACCGAAAGCGACCGCTATGGCTTGCGCCTGTTTCCGATTGCAGACATCTACGTGGGGGAAGTCCAGACGGTATCGAACAGCTTTGCGCCCGAGTTCGGATTAACGGCCGGGGACATTTACAACGTCATCACGGGTTCGGGAACAAACCAGTTCCATGGCGAGTTCCAGTACATCGGCCGGCCAACCGACGCGAGCGCTCGATCCATTCTACTCGGCACAAATCCGAAGCCCGATCTGACATTGAGCGATACGTCTTTCAATGTGGGGGGCGCGATTATCAAGGACAAACTGTTTCTTTTTGGCGCTTATGAACACGTTACGCGCGGGGTTCCCGCTCCGGTTACGATCAGTCCAACCGCCGCGGCGCAACTCGGGATCGCCTCAAAGCTGCTTGCCACGCCGGATAGCGTCCAGCACGCCCACTTCGCTGATTTGCGCGCTGACTGGCAGATTACGGAGAAGCACCAGCTGTTCGTTCGCCTGAACTATTTCCGCAACCAATTCCCGTTCAATACGAACGTGGGCGGACTGTACGCTCTCGATACGTCGTCCGACTTCCAGGATCGCGCTTATATCGGCAGCGTTCAACTGCTTTCGAGTTTTTCGCCCAACGTGCTGAATGAATTGCGGGTCGCCGAGCCTTATCGTCACAATACCCACGTTGCTAATTCCTTTACAAATCCGGGTCCGATGATTACCATTCCGGGTATCGCCAATTTCGGTGGATCGAACGCTATCGACGACTTTTTCGCCGAGAAGAATCAGAACCTAAACGACAACTTCACGGTCATCAAAGGCGCACACACGTTCAAGGCAGGAGGTGGTTTTCAACACATCCTCGATAACCAGTTGAACGATTTATACAGCCAATACACGTTCCCATCCATCCAGGCGTATCTCGGCGCGGAGTCCGGCGCAACGCCATTCAGCTACAGCACTTTTAATACTGTCATTGGAGCGGTGGGCGCGGGTTACCATTCGCTTTTCTGGAACTGGTTTGCTCAGGACAGCTGGCAGGCGAGGCCGAATCTGCTGGTTACCTACGGTGTTCGCTACGACCGTTTCCAGCCTCCCAGCCCGGCGGCGAACGAACCGTTCCTCTACACGCAAAACTTTCGCACACCTGGGGCGAATTTCGCTCCACGGCTCGGCCTTGCATGGTCCGTGGCGCCGAAGACGGTGATTCGCGTCAGTTCGGGTGTCTTCTACGAAGCGCCGCCGACCAACACCTGGTACAACCCGCTGAGTCAGAATGGTGGAAACACCGGATTCGTCGCGTCTTTTCTGCCCGGAGCGCAATTTGCGCCCGCCTTCCCACAAGTCTTCAATGCCGTCTCGACAGGATTCACCCGCACCCCGAGTATCTTCGCCGTCACACCGAATTTTAAGAACGGCTATACATTCAATTCAAGCTTTCAGGTGACGCAGCAGCTCTCGTCGAACGACGCGATCACAGTCGGCTATGTGAACACCGGAGCGCGTAATCTTGAGTACCTTCGCAACCTGAATGTCGGTAGCGTCACGAGATATCTGGCGGATGGCCGCCCGGTCTTCTCATCGGCGAACCGGCCCTTTCCGCAGTTCAACGGGATCACTCTTCAGGACATTGGTGCGGACGCCAGCTACAACGCGCTGGAAGTGAATTACCAGCATCGCTGGTCGAAAGGCTACCAGATCGCGGCCTCTTACACTTGGTCCCACGCCATCACCGACGCTCCTGAGGCCAATGCCTACGACGGGGGCGGCCTTCTGATTGAAGACGCGAGCAATCGGAGCCGGGATCGCGGCAACAGTCTCGTTAACCGGCCAAGCGCCGCAACCATCAGCTCCGTTCTTGCGCCTACATTTCACTTCGATAACGGCTTCGTGCGTCACGTGGTGAATGGAAACCAACTCACGTTTTTGACAACGCTCGAATCCGGCGATCAACAGAATATCGTGGCTAACCGCGTGCTCAACGGCGACCCGCTGGTGGGCAGTGTGACGCGTCCCCTTTTCGTCGGCCGCAATACGGTGCGCGGTCCAAGCGTGTACCAGCTTGATGTGCGTTATACGAGAACGCTGATCACGCTGTGGGAGCGGTTCAAACCGCAGTTCTGGGCTGAGGCGAACAATGTGTTGAATCATCCGAACATTACGGTGATCAATGCGAATGCTGCGGTGGACGCGAATGGGTTCATTACTAAAGCCCCGACGTTTGCGCC
>JALYVD010000199.1 GCA_030853405.1 Acidobacteriota bacterium
TCAGAAAAACTGGTCCAGAGTAGGCACGTGGGAAATAGATCGTAATCGCTTTCCGCACGGGCTTAAGCCGATCACCGATCTGGGTCACGAACACGGCGTAAGGTCTATTCTGTGGTTTGAACCGGAGCGCGTTACAGACGGCACGTGGCTGGCAACGCATCATCCCGAATGGCTGATTGGTCCTCCCGGTCAGGACAAGCTTCTGTTCCTGGGAAACAAGGATGCATGGCACTGGCTCGTTGACCGGATTTCGGAGTTGATCTCGGGACAAGGCATTGACGTCTATCGCCAGGACTTCAATTTCGAGCCGCTATCGCGATGGCAGGCGAATGACACACCAGACCGTCAGGGCATCTCGGAAATAGAGCATGTCGAAGGGTATCTGGCGTTCTTCGATGAACTGAGAAAACGTTTCCCCAATCTGTTGATTGATACCTGCGCGTCGGGAGGAAGAAGGCTCGACCTTGAAACGCTTCGCCGGGCCGTACCGCTTTGGCGCAGCGACTATCCGTATGGTGCGACTCCGATGCAGATGCAAACGTACGGGCTCTCGTTATGGGTGCCCTACTTCGGGACAAGCGCCGGTTCGCTCGATCCCTATACGTTCCGCAGCGAGATCACTCCGGCAATTGGTATCGGCCCGGATCCCAAGGTTCAGGGCGACCTGCTTAAGCGCCAACTGAAACTCATCTCCCAGTGGCGTTAAGTGGCGAACTTCTATTATGGTGACTTCTTTCCGCTTACGGAATACAGCGCCGACGAGAGCGCGTGGATGGCTTGGCAATGGGGCAACACGGACGGAACAGCCGGAATCGTTCAGGCGTTTCGCCGGGAGAAAAGCCGTTTCACGTCGGCCAGTTTTCAGCTTCACCACTTAAGGGAAGACAGGAATTATACGGTGGAGGACTTGGATTCGCGCCAAACGGTCCAAATATCGGGCAAGGATCTCGTTGAGAAAGGAGTTCCTGTGGCGATCCGTGACGCTCCCGGCGCAGTAATTCTCAGATATTACGAAACCGCCTCTCCTTGATGCCGCCGCAAACTCAGGCCTCGGGAACCGCCATCTGCTCACGGACGGATTCCTGCGGAGCGGCGAAGAAGGTGAGCGAAATGATGCCGCCGAGAATCGCTCCGAGAATCGGAGCTAGCCAAAAGAGCCAGAGTTGGCTTATCGCCCAACCACCGGCAAAAAGAGCAGGTCCAGTGCTGCGGGCAGGATTCACCGATGTGTTAGTGATGGGGATGCTGATGAGGTGAATGAGCGTAAGACAGAGGCCAATAGCAATCGGCGCGAAGCCCTTCGGGGCTCGCTCGTCGGTCGCGCCCAAAATGATCAGAAGGAAAAATGCGGTTAATACAACCTCCGCAACGAAGCAGGCTAATAGGGAATAGCCGCCGGGTGAATGCGCGCCGTAGCCATTCGAGGCGAATCCGCCAGCCAGCGAGAAGCCGGGTTTACCAGAGGCAATTAAGTATAGAACTCCCGACGCTGCCACTGCGCCTGCAACTTGCGCGACGATGTAGGGCAGCAGGTCGGCGGCTGCGAAGCGCTTGCCGACAACGAGTCCGATCGAGACAGCCGGATTCAGATGACATCCGGAGACGTGCCCAATCGCGAATGCCATGGTCAGAAGTGTAAGGCCAAAGGCTAGCGCGACACCGGCGAATCCGATGCCCAGAGTAGGATAGGCTGCCGCAATCACAGCGCTGCCACACCCGCCGAAGACTAACCAAAATGTTCCAAAGAACTCCGCTGCCGCTCGTTTCGATAGAGGCATGATGAATTTCCTGACGACCTGTTTTTTGAGTGCTCGCTATTCGAGAAGACTCTGATCTTAACATGAGCAATTGGGACAAAGAAACGCGTGACGGCGATGCCGATCAACAGACTTCTATGAGAACATTTCCTTCTGTGACCAAAGCCATTGCAAAGACTCTTCTGATCGCCGCGTTCTGCATCGCGGCAAGCGCGCAGACTTTCACGAATCCTTTGTTGAATTCGGGAGCTGATCCATGGGTTATCTATCACGCCGGTTATTACTACTACATGAACACCACCGGTAATAACTTGACCATTTGGAAAACGCGCAGCATAGGCGGCCTAAAAACGGCGGAGAAGAAAGTAGTTTGGACGCCACCTCCGACGGGACCGGATTCGCATGACATGTGGGCTCCGGAGCTTCATTTAATTAGTGGCAAGTGGTACATCTACTTCGCGGCGGACAGCGGCTCGAATGAAACACACCGGATCTTTGTTATCGAGAACTCCTCGCCCGACCCGCTCATGGGCGAATGGGTATTCAAGGGTAAACTGGCCGACGCGTCAGATAAATGGGCCATTGACCCAACCGTTTTCGAAGATCGCGGCAAGCTGTATGCGGCCTGGTCCGGCTGGGAGGGAGACGAGAACGGGATACAGAGCATTTACATCGCCCGTTTGAAGAATCCCTGGACTGTCGAGGGCAAGCGCGTGAGAGTTTCGAGTTCACAATATCCATGGGAGAAGGTCGGCGACCTTCCGCACGGCTCGCCTCCGCATGTGGACGTGAATGAAGGCCCGGAGGTCCTTCGTCACGACGAAAAGATCTTCTTAATTTACTCTGCCAGCGGTTGTTGGACCGATTACTACGAGCTAGGAATGCTCACGGCTTCTGAAAATAGCAATCTGCTGAATCCGGTTTCGTGGAAGAAGACCTCGCATCCGGTCTTTCGGGAATCACCGGACGCTCACGCCTATGGAACGGGGCATAATGCATTCTTTAAATCTCCCGACGGGAAGCAGGATTGGATTCTGTATCATGCGAATCCCGGACCCAACGAGGGATGCGACGGCCATCGTTCTCCAAGGGCGCAGCCCTTCAGTTGGAATCCCGATGGCACGCCGAACTTTGGTACGCCTGTTCCCTTGAACACGCCTATCGAGGCTCCTTCGGGCGAGCAACGCTAAACCCCGGAGATATACTGTGGCTGAAATCTCGACATGAACACTCGCAGAGACGCGCTACGGATTCTCGCGTCCGCATCCGCAGCAATCCCTACACTGACATCGGCCCAAGAGACCAAAGAGGTCGGAGACCAGCCTGGGCATCTACATGCTGGACCCGCAATCAAAGTTCCCGTTCCATCGGAGCCTACATTTTTTCAACCGGCTGAGTTTCGGACAATTGAAGCGCTGAGTGAGCGAATCATTCCCCGGTCGGATACGCCCGGCGCCAAAGACACGGGCGTCGCTCTGCTGATCGATAAGGCGATCGTTGCCAAGCCTGCGCTCGGGATCGTTTACCGCAGCGGCATAGCGGATTTAAACGCTCTCGCAAACGGAAGTTATGGAAACGAGTTTGCGTTGCTGGCAGAGGAACAGCAGATTAATGTTCTGACGCCGCTCAGTCTCGATACAGAGTCTCCGGGTGGTAAGTTCTTCGCAGTTGTTAAAGACATGACGATCGACGCTTACTACAAGACGGAGGCCGGGTTGAAAACCGAGCTTGGCTGGCATGGAAACACCTATCTTGCGAGTTTCCCGGGCTGCGATCATCCCCAGCACCAAAGCTAAACAATCGAAAAGATGCAAATTCAGAACAGTCCGCAAGTACACGAGGTTCTTATTATCGGCAGCGGCGCGGCGGGCGGCATGGCGGCCTGGAATCTGACCCGTCAAGGCGTGAATGTCACGATGCTCGATGCCGGTCGCAAGTTCAGCCGCAGCGAATTCTGGACGCACGTGAAACCCTGGGAGTGGCAGCAACGGCTGGATGCCGGCCAGAAGCCGCCGCAGATCGTACTCGATCCGGTTGAGCAGCCCTACATTACTCCTCTGGGACAGAACTTCGCGCTGACTCGCGTCTGGGGACGAGGCGGCAAAACGAATATCTGGGGCCGGGTCAGCTTGCGCTACTC
>JALYVD010000207.1 GCA_030853405.1 Acidobacteriota bacterium
ATGGGATCTGCTGCCAACTGCGCCTGCTCGTAGACCGGTTCTCCCCACAGCGGGTTCAGTTCGGCAGCCCGTTTCAGAAGCGGGAGAGCCTCAGAATCCGGCTTTCCTTTGGCTGCGGAAACATAGAGGGGCGCCGAGCCGCTGCCGGCGCGAATGGCGTCTTGTACATAGCGATCCGGATTTTCCTTGTCCCGGCGGGCGAGTTCGGCCAACCCCTCATAGCCGCGAGCCATACTCTCACCGCCGGCTTCTATGCCAGACTTATATGCGGTTTCGGCGGCTTTCGGATCGGAGGAGAGCGTAGCGTCGGCCAAATAGGTATCCACCAGCACTTCCGGCACCGAATGTTCGCCGAAATCTCGCTTGGGATCGAGTGGTCTGCCTGATACAGACGTGGCCTGCCAGTTCCCCGCAGCGAGGTTCGCCGCCGCCTCTTTCTCGAGCGTATCGGGGTTTTTACCAAACGAATTCTCCTCGGCCACCCGCAGGCTGCTCCCGTTTTTAAGAGAGGTTACGAAGACATGAAAACTGGAGCCGTACTCGAACTTGGTGGCGAAGAGTTGCATTCGCGCCCATGCGAGATCGGGTTGCGAAACGGGACCGCCCCATGTCACCCGGCTGCCGTGCGCTTCAAGCGTACTGAACAATTGGCGGAGACCGGACTCAGCCTGGCTGGGCAAGCGCGGGGTATTCGCATCGAGCAATAGACCAGCCACCTGATCCAGCGGAACATGCGCGCCGGACTTTAAAATCAGTAAGTAAGAGCCGTTTTTCCAAACGAACTGCCCGGGTGGGTTCGTTTTTTCATCTTTGGCCAAAAAGATCCGAATCGGCCATAGGCTGGGCAGATCCTTTGACTCAAGTAACCCACCCAAAACCCAGCGAACCTGCTCTAGCTGCGTCAGATCTTCACGAGCCGCGCTCTGGCCGGATTTCGAATAGACATAGAACGGACCGATATTCAACTCGTCCCAATGCTCACCTTTGAGAATGGGCAGAGCCGCAGATTGCGAAACGAAGCCAAGCAGTAAAAATGCAGAAACGAAGCCAGTCCGCAAGTTAAAGCCGCGGAGGCACCGTGAGCACGATTGCGCGGGCGGGTGTGTCGGATTTGCCACTGTAGGAGTGCGGTTCGGAAGCATCGAAATAGACGCTGTCGCCAGCTCGCAGAGCGTGCTCTTCCGCTTGATAGTTTATCGCGAGGACGCCCTCAAGAACGTGAATGAACTCGGATCCTTCATGAAAATGGCTGCTAGACTCATGTCCCTCCAGCCGGAGAAACTCGGCGAGATAGGCCGAAACGGATTTCTGCGGCGCACCAAAGGCGAGGACCTCGAAATAGTAGCCGGGAACGGGACTGTCAGGTTGTTCCGGAAAGCGCAAACGATCTTCGGCGCGCACGATTGAGAAGGTCCTCTTAACGCGCTTCTCGCCGAAAAAATGCTCCAGGCCAAGGTCGAAAACCATAGCGATCCGGGCCAGCGTGGGCAGGGTGGGAATCAGTTTGCCGTTCTCAAGCTGAGACAACATGGAAGCGGACAGACCGGTGTGTTTCCCAAGGTCCGTGAGGGCGATTTTCTTGCGCAGCCGTAGCTGCCGCAGCTTCTGACCAATGTCATAGCTGGACAGAACTCGGCGGATCGTATCCTCGCTACTTTCAGTCCTCGTCAAAGTCGCTTCATCTGCAATGATATCTCGCCGGGATTCTTTCGTATTACTAAAACCGTTTTCATTGCTGCCGATTAAAGCTGTCGATTCCGGCTTACAGTCGTTCATAGAGGCTTAAGTGATGGATTCTGCAGTATTGCGACGGATGCAAAACCACAGCGTTGGCAGCGGATTAACCGATGGGGAATTGGTGGAGCTTTGCCAGACCGGAGATCAGGAAGCGTTCGCCGAGTTGATGGTACGGCATGAAATTACCGCTATGAAGGTGGCTTTCTCCATTCTTCGAGATAAGCAAGACGCTGAAGATGAGACGCAAAACGCTTTCTGGAAGGCTTACGAACACATCAACCAGTTCAACAGAGAAGCCAAGTTTTCAACGTGGCTGACACGGATTGTGGTGAACCAGTGTCTGATGCGTCTACGGCAGTTGCGGCGAGCGAAGTTTCTTTACCTGGAGGACGCGGTTGCCCCAGGTGACGAGAACATGACGCTAGAGTTGCGGGATTTTCGGCGCTCGGCGGAGCAGGATCTCGGGCGCGACGAAGTAGCCAAGGTTCTCCACGAAGAAATTCGCCGGACACCCCCACTGCTGCGGCATGTGTTTCTGCTTCGGGATGTGGAACATCGGCCCATGCCGGAGGTTGCGGAGAGGCTTGGGATTTCCGTCGCGGCGGCGAAAAGCCGGCTGTTGCGGGCGCGGCTGGAGTTACGGCAGCGCATGAGCCGCCATCACGGGGCGGTGGGGCCGGCTTCTTTGATGGCATGAAGTTAACAACCGCTCAGACGAGGACAGGGTTATCAGGGCATTCGATTGGTTGTGCCTCGAGAGCCCGAAGCACACGCGCCACGGTGGCGAAGAGATCGTTGGCCTTAATGGGCTTGGTCAGGTAACCATCCATTCCGGCGGCAAGACAACGCTCCATGTCTCCAGCCATCGCACGTGCGGTCATGGCAATGATGGGCAGATGGCCGCCGGAACGACGCTCCTTGTTTCGGATCTCCGCCGTCGCTCCAAATCCGTCCAAAATGGGCATCTGCACGTCCATCAAGACACAATCGAACTTCTCCTTGTCTGTCATGTCCAGCGCCTCCCGGCCATTGGCGGCCGTCATGACAAGGTGGCTATTCTTCTCAATGAGGCGCGTTGCCACCAGACGATTCACCGGATTATCGTCCACTACGAGCAAGCGCAGAACGGGTTGGTCTTTTTCGGAGATGGCAGAAGGGGCCGAAGCACTCCCATGGCCGGCGCCGCACTGGACCCGAGGCATATGCCGTTCAGATTCCAAAGCCCGAAACGCCCCGAGGCGCACAGTGAAATGAAATGTAGACCCTGTTCCTTCCTCGCTTTCCAGCCAAATCCGGCCACCCATCATTTCCACCAAATGAGAGGAGATGGTCAGTCCCAATCCGGTGCCTCCGAACATCCGGGTGGACGAATTGTCCGCTTGAGCAAAAGCCCTGAACACATGTTGCTGCTTGGCCGGAGGAATCCCGATACCGGTGTCCTTAACGCTGAAGTGCAGTTCGAGATCCCCGGTTGTTTGCGGCGGCTTCTCTACTCGAATGACCACGTCTCCGCACGCGGTGAACTTGATAGCGTTCCCGGTGAGGTTGATGAGAATTTGCCGTAGCCGGCCGGGATCTCCGATCACGGCGGACGGAACATCCGGGCCGAAAGCACAGACCAGTCTAAGATTTTTGGCAGCGGCGCGAACACCGAGAAGTGTTGAGATACCCTGCATTGTCTCGCGTAGGTCGAATTCGATTAATTCCAATTCCAGCTTTCCCGCTTCAATCTTGGAAAGATCCAGAATGTCGTTTAAGATTCGCAGGAGAGAATCGGCGGAAGTCCTGACGCCATCCAGGTATTCTCGCTGCTCAAGAGTAAGTTCGGTGTCGAGCGCCAAGTCTGTCAGTCCGATAACTCCGTTCATCGGCGTCCGGATCTCATGGCTCATATTGGCTAGAAATTCGCTTTTGGCCCGGTTAGCTCCTTCCGCGGCGTCTTTGGCCCGCTGCAATGCCTCTTCGCTCCGTTTACGATCCGTGATGTCTCTTGCCACGCCAAAGCGCGTCGAGTCATCCCTGTTGAAGGTAGTTGTCCAGTCGAATAGTCTGTACGAACCGTCTTTACAGCGATAGCGATTTACAAAGTGCTTGGTTCTGTGCTCCCGGCTTTGTTTGGCGACCTCGCCCATGGTGCGCTCCAGATCATCGGGATGGATGAACTCGAGCATGGGAGTCGTAAGCACTTCTTCTTGTGTGTAACCGAGCGTGGTTTCCCAAGCTGGATTCACCTTTTTGAAGTAGCCGTCCGTCGAGACGATACAAGCCAAATCTGGAATCAGGTTGAAGAACCGTTCAAAGTCGCGCTGCGCTTCGGAGGCGAATCGGTATGTCGGCTCCGCAGCGTCCGCTTCCTGACGGTCGCGGTTCTGTTCCGACTTGTAACCGACGTTATGGATAAGCGGATCGGACGGCACAGTACCTATATCGGACAAAAAAGACGCTTTTACGTAC
>JALYVD010000213.1 GCA_030853405.1 Acidobacteriota bacterium
TCTTGGCCGCATATGTCATTGCTTCCGGACAGTCTTTGATCGAGGTGGCGATGAGCGATCCTGAGGCAGCCAAAGTCGGAGACTATTTGTTGTCAGACGAAGTGAGTTGCACGATCAGGCCCGACATGGTCCGCGAACTCCTCTATGAACGTTGCAGCGATGAAGACGCAGCGCGCGCGACGACGTTACTGGTACCTCAACCACTCGTTGGATTTACTACCCCAGTGCGGCTGACACGGGAGCGATTTGGCCAGATACCGAAGTTCTACATCCAGTGTCTGCAAGACCGAACTGTGCCGCCGTCGCTGCAACGGAGAATGTCCCTGGCAACCCACTGTGAAAAAATTTTCTCGTTGGACACCGACCACTCCGCGTTCCTGTCGGCCCCCGACGACCTTGCCGCCCAACTACTTGAGATCTCGTCCTAAAATTCATAGCAGCCCGCTGCCCCGTTTAATCCTCCGGGACCGCCCTAATTAATACCTTTTAATCACGTCGCGCCGAGCTTCAAAACGCGTTGTATCGTGATACGATAGACTCATATGAGTGCTTCAGCAGTACCGGTGGGCGACGTTTCGCCGGCTTATTATCAGCATCTTGCGGAAGTCCGCTACAGAATCCGGCAATTTCTCCGGTTTAGTGAGGAATCGGCCCGCTCGCATGGAGTCGAGCCTCAACAGCATCAGTTAATGCTGGTCATCAAGGGTCTGCCCTCTGGAATACGGCCCACCATAAGAGCTATTTCGTCGCGCCTCTGCCTGCGGCACAACAGCACGGTCGAACTGATTAACCGCCTCGCGGAACGTGGCGCGCTGGTCCGTCGTCCGTGCGAGCTAGACCGGCGTGAAGTGTTAATCGAACTGACTCCCCACGGCGAAGAGTTGCTCCGCCGTCTTTCCGTTCTTCATTGGGAAGAGTTGCAAACGTCCGGTCCAGATTTATCAGCGGCACTCGAAATCATTGTTCGCAACGCGCCTGAACAGCACTCGCTTCCTGAGTTGAAGCAGAAGGCTGCCACTCAGTAAGCCCATGCACAAGAAAAAACGTTCCGAAGAGCTGGGAGATTTCACCACTGGGATTCGGGTCATCCCAATCTCATGCATGGCGATTGTCATTGGCTTCATCGCCACCCTGATCGCTTGGTTCTTGCTGAAACTGATCGGGATTTTTACAAACCTCTTCTACTATCACCGATTCGATACTGCACTCTCTTCTCCTGCCGGTAATCATCTGGGTTTGTGGGCGGTCGCCGTCCCAGTGATTGGCTCACTGATAGTCGGCATCATGGCGCGTTATGGGTCCGAGAAGATTCGCGGCCACGGAATTCCCGAAGCCATCGAAGCAATTTTAATGAACGGAAGCCGGATTGAGCCAAGGCTTGCTATGTTGAAGCCCATCTCAGCCGCGATTTCCATCGGATCAGGCGGCCCGTTCGGCGCCGAAGGACCCATCATCATGACCGGCGGCGCGTTCGGCTCGCTGATCGCGCAATTCTTTCATCTGACCAGCGCCGAACGTAAAACGTTATTGGTGGCAGGCGCGGCGGCGGGAATGGCGGCCACCTTCGCAGCTCCACTCGCCGCCATTCTTTTAGCTGTTGAACTGCTGCTTTTTGAGTGGAAACCGAGAAGTGCGATTCCCGTAGCACTAGCCAGCGCCACGGCAGGTGCGGCGCGACGGTACATCTTAGGTCTCGGCCCGCTGTTCCCTGTTCCGTCTCATCCAGCCTTCATCGGCCCCGTCGGCCTGCTCGGCTGCGTCTTGACGGGCGTCGCGGCGGGAGGGCTTTCGGCACTCCTGACAGTCGGCGTATATGCGGCTGAAGACGCCTTTCATAAACTGCCGATTCACTGGATGTGGTGGCCTGCCATCGGCGGTGTGTTCGTCGGTATAGGCGGTCTAATCTTCCCGCAGGCGCTCGGCGTCGGCTACGATACTATCGGCCTGTTGCTTCACGGCAACGTCGCTGTTAAATTTCTCATGGGTGTGCTGTTTGTAAAGTCAGCCATCTGGGTGATTTCGCTCGGGTCCGGCACTTCGGGCGGCGTGCTTGCGCCGTTGTTGATGATGGGAGCGGCGCTCGGCGGCATTGAGGGATTGTTTTTGCCCCACTTCGGCGAGGGGTTCTGGCCACTGGTCAGCATGGGCGCGATTCTCGGTGGGACAATGCGGTCACCCTTTACGGGCATAATATTCGCTCTTGAACTGACACATGATTTCAACATGCTGCTGCCGCTTATCGTGGCTTGTTTCCTGGCACATGGATTTACCGTCCTGGTGCTCAAGCGTTCTATCCTCACCGAGAAAATCTCGCGTCGAGGTTATCACCTCAGCCGCGAATATGCTTTGGATCCGCTGGAAATTCTCTTCGTGAGAGAGGTGATGCGCACCAACGTGGTAGCTTTGCCTGCGGATGCAAGTCTTGAGCAGGCTCGTGAACTCATTCGGCCTACACAAAGACCGCACGGTCAGCATCTATTTCCGGTTTTGGATGAGGAAAAACACGTCATCGGCGTGGTCAGCCGCAACCATCTCGCTAAGTCGCCGGAGGATCAGCTTGCCGCGGCCAACCAGATCCGGCTGCGCGACATCGCCACGCCCAATCCCGTGGTGGCGTTCGCCGATGAGCCTCTTCGAGTAGTCGTTTATCGCATGGTCGAAACCGGATTTACTCGTTTTCCAGTGATGGATGCGGACAATCCGAAGCGTCTTGTGGGAATGGTGGCACTTCAGGATCTTCTTCGCGCCAGAACCCGTAACCTGGAGGAGGAGCGCGACCGCGAGCGTGTTTTCCGGCTTCGTATCCCGACTTTCTCCCGGAAGACCTCCTCACCACGATCACCGGCCATCGAAGAAGTAACGGAGAGAGAGGATTCGGACATTCACGTAGGTTAATTCGGGAACTCGCGTCCGCCGTGTAGCGTTCTGCCCCGCTGACGGTCTACTGATACATGGATGATGTGAGAGGGCTCTGGCTGACCCGCATGCTGCTTTTGCGGGGAATCGGAGCCATCTCACTCATCGCGTTTCTCGTCGCGTTTAACCAATTCCGTCCTCTCCTCGGAGAACGCGGGCTTCTGCCGGTTCCGCTTTTCGTGAAGCGCGTGCCTTTCCGGGCCTCTCCCAGCCTCTTCTATCTTTTCCCGCGCGATATCGCCTTCACCGCCGCCGCGATTCTTGGGATCGTGCTCTCTTGTCTCGTGATCACTGGAGTGGCGGAACGATTTAGTACCTGGGTGTCGGTCGCTGTCTGGGCCGCGATTTACGTTCTCTACCTTTCCTTCGTAAACGTCGGGCAGACCTTTTACGGCTTCGGATGGGAGTCGATTTTTCTGGAGTGCTGTTTTTTCGCGATGTTCCTGGGCAGTTCCAGGGTCATGCCGCAGCAGATCTCAATCTGGCTGTTTCGATGGCTGCTCTTCCGCATCATGTTCGGCGCGGGGCTGATCAAGATGCGCGGCGACCCGTGCTGGCGGGACCTGACGTGTCTCAATTATTTCTACGAAACCCAGCCCATGCCCAATCCCTTGAGCTGGTACTTTCATTGGGCTCCGCAATGGCTGAACAAGGGCGGGGTATTGTTCAATCACTTCTCGGAGCTGATTGTGCCGTTCTTCTATTTTCTGCCGCAGCCCTTTGCAGGAATTGCGGGAGTCATCACGATCGTGTTTCAACTAACAATTATCGTGAGCGGCAATCTGTCCTGGCTGAACTGGCTGACGCTCATCCTGGCATTCTCAACCTTGGACAGGAAATTCTTTGGACTCTCATTAAAAACCCCTGAATTTCATGTGGCGTCGCACGCGTTTCAGTTTGCCAATATCGGAATTGCCGCTCTGGTTGTGTTAATGAGTATCCCGGTAGTTATCAATATGGTATCCGCAAGGCAGATCATGAACACGAGTTACAACCAATTTCACTTGGTTGGGACTTATGGAGCCTTCGGCAGCATCACCAGACCTCGCTATGAGGTGATCGTCGAAGGCACCCGGGATTCTGTCATTACCTCAGCGACTAAGTGGGAAGAATATGAGTTTAAGGCAAAGCCCGGCGACATAACTAGAATGCCGCCACAGATTGCCCCGTATCATTTGCGCCTGGATTGGCTCATGTGGTTCGCCGCACTGGCCAGCTATCAGGACCACCCCTGGTTCGTCAATTTCGTCGCGAA
>JALYVD010000224.1 GCA_030853405.1 Acidobacteriota bacterium
CGCAAGCACCGCTCGTGCGTCTTATCGCCGACCGCAGGGCTCCGCGCCAAAATGGCTCCATGTAGTCGGGGTCGGCCTTATCGTCACGGCACTCTTTCCCTATATATCCGCGACCGACGATATATTGAGGATCGAACAGTACACAGCGCAGCACGACCGACAGCATAATTCGGGCAAGCAGAGCCATAGCGACGACCTAATTCGTTTGTACGAGACGATGGACAGTCCTCTGGTCTGCCGCACCAGTGAAATTGTCCTTACGCTGTCATTTGCCTGGCTGGTCTTCGCCCCAGTTCTAAAGCGTATCGATCGCAGCACGCCGTTTATCTCCGGCCGTTCCCCTCCTTCCTTAGCAAACGCGTAACCCGATCCAAAGGTTCAAAGTTTATCTGGAGGGTAGAATGCAGCGCCTTATCTGGCGTTTGTGTCCCGGTCTCCTGTGTGCTGTATGTTGTTTGGCGCAAACCGCCAATCCGCTCACCTGGCACGAGACCGAGGAGAAGTTCAGGGCAAATAATCCCACTTTGCTCGCTGGCAAAGTAGCTATCGACGAAGCGCGCGCGGATGAGATCACGGCCTATCTGCGGCCAAATCCAGATCTGAACGTCGTCGCCGACGATCTGGGTGTTTTTCAGTATCATCCGTTCCAACCCACAGGGAACGCCATCATCGCTGGTTCTGTTTCGTATCTGCACGAGCGCGAACATAAACGCGAACTACGGTTGCAAAGCGCTCAACAGGCCACATCTATCGCCATATCGAGCCAGGGCGACCTTGAGCGTAACTTGCTCTTCAGTCTTCGTGACGCATTCGTCCGCGTGCTGTTGTCCAAAGCGGTACGTCAGGTGGCGAAAGAAAATCTCAATTACTACGACAAGGAGATTGAGATTAATCGCGCCCGCTTAGATGCGGGTGCTATGGCAAAGGTGGATTTCCAGCGGGTTGAACTGCAACGAGTGCAGTACGAGTCGGATTTAGCGACCGCTGAAGTCAACCTGCGTACTGCCAAAATCGACCTGCTGCAATTTCTACGCGATCGCACGCCCGTCGAGCAGTTCGATGTGAATGAGGCCTTCGACTACGACGAACCGGCAACAACGCTTGGAGATCTTAGGACGGCCGCGATCGAGACGCGTCCAGATTTGAAAGAAGCGATACAGTCTCTTGAGAAGGCCCGCACGGATCATCAACTCGCGGTCTCAAATGGCTCAACAGATCCTACCTGGAGCGTCGATGTAGGCCGCCAGCCTCCGCTGATCTTTTATGCTGGCGTGAGCGTATCAATCCCTCTGCGCATCTTCGACAAGAACCAGGGAGAGAAGGTCAAAACCCAACTGGATATCGGCAGGAACTCACAGCTTCGCGATGCCGCCGAGCTCTCTGCTCTGCACGACGTGGATTCCGCCTACGCAACTCTCGAGAACACGCTCGCGTTGCTGCGGCCTTACAAAGCGAAATACCTCAAAGAATCGGAGGACGTTCGGTCAACGGTGTCCTTCTCGTATCTGCACGGCGCGGCCTCCCTGCTTGATTTCCTGGACGCCCAAAAACAATATCGCGATACGCAGCTCAATTATTTGAACCTGGTCGGAGCGTATCTAAGCGCTGCCAACCAGCTCAATCTGGCCGTAGGACGTGAGGTAATTCGATGAGGCGGAACACGCAACTCCTCGCCGTTTTGATTCTCGAAATAATCATTTTCGTTGCCGGCTGCGCGCGAAAGGGAAAGTCCGATTTCGCAGCGGAAGCGCCGCCGCAAGCTCAGATCAGCCAACAGCCCGATCTGAATGTCGTCAAGATAGACCGGCCCGAGAGATTCACGCTGGTAACCACGGGTTCGCGCCAGGACCTTCCCGAACTGAATGCAACCGGCGTCGTGAGTCCCGATATTGAAAGATCTATTCCGGTGATTTCTCTCGCTTCGGGAAGAGTTGTCGAAATTGACGCGAAACTCGGCGACGACGTCAAGAAGGGGCAATTGCTCCTGAAGATCCTGAGCAACGACATTTCAAATGCGTTCCAGGCCTATAACCAGGCGAAAGCCGACGAGGCACTCTCACACAAACAGTTGGAGCGCGCTCAGTTGCTGTATTCGCACGGGGCAATCTCACTCAACGATTTGCAGGTCGCCGAAGATACGGAAGAAAAGGCCAGAGTCGCAATGAATTCCGCCGCGCAGCAGCTTCGAACTCTGGGCGGCGACATCAATCACGAGAGTCCGATAGTCAACGTCTACGCTCCGACTTCGGGGACCATCGTGGAACAGAACGTGTCCAAAGAAGGGGGCGTCCACACACCCGACAATCAGCCCAGCCTATTTACAATCGCTGACCTTTCCCGTGTCTGGGTCATTTGCGACGTGTATGAGAATGACTTGCCCATGGTTCGCGTCGGTGACAGAGCCGATGTGCGCTTGACGGCTTACCCCGACAGCACATTCAGAGGCCGCATAAGCAATGTGGGAAAGGTTCTCGATCCCAATCTACGAACCGCGAAGGTCCGCATTGAATTGAATAATCCGGGATTCATGCGTGCGGGAATGTTTGTGACAGCGACGTTCTATGGGTTGCACGGAAAGACGTATGCGGCAGTTCCGGCGGGTGCGGTTCTGCATCTGCACGACCGCGATTGGGTTTTTGTGCCCGCGGGCTCAGGCACATTCCGGCGGACGGAAGTAACCGGCGGAAAGGTAACCGGCGGTCTGCAGGAAATCGTCTCCGGTTTACATCCCGGCCAGCAGGTGGTGAACGACCCTCTTGCGCTCGACTCCGAAAGCCAGCAGTAGAACCGGAAAGCAAACATGATTCGCGCATTTGTCGATTACTCACTGCGAAACAGATTTCTGGTACTTGCGATAGGCGTTCTTCTGCTCGCCTGGGGAGCGATATCTTTTAAAAATCTGCCGGTAGAAGCCTATCCGGATGTTGCTAACAACTACGTCCAGGTGATTACGCAGTGGCCGGGCCGCGCGGGGGAAGAAGTAGAGCAGCAAGTCACAATCCCCATCGAAGTTGTCATGAGCGGCATTCCGCACCTTTCAACCGTACGTTCCATTTCGGAGTTCGGCTTATCGGTCGTGACGATGAATTTCGACGACGAATCCGAGAACGACTGGAACCGACAAAAGGTCTTGGAGCGCCTCTCGGTGGTAACTTTGCCGAACGG
>JALYVD010000230.1 GCA_030853405.1 Acidobacteriota bacterium
ACCGCCCTCCACACCTATGACCGGTCGGGCCGCTACACCGTAGCCGTCAAAGTGATCGACATCTTCGGAAACGACACCATGACTCTCGTCCCAATCAACGTGGGTTAGGGCCTTGTGGCCCACGAAATTACCAGAAACCCATACCAGGCGGTCCGGCGTCGTGGCGCGGACACTAGTGTCTGCCGTCTCGACATTCGTGTCGAGATGTTTTTCGACCCTGCGGTTCGCCAAGCTCCAGATACGAGAAAATGAAAAAACGAACCCAACTCCAATTCGTTTCGTAAAAACGTCCTATCTCCTTGATTCCATGTTGATCTTAGCCTCCGCCTCGCCCCGTCGCCACGAAATTCTGACCGTTGCCGGTATACCCCACATCGTTCGCCCCACCGCAATTCCCGAAATCCTTCGCCCCGGCGAAGCAGCCCTCGATTTCGTTCGCCGTCTGGCCCAAGAAAAGGCCTCCGCCGCTGAATGTGGCCCGGATGACGTTGTCCTCGGCGCCGACACCATCGTCTTGGTGGACGACGACGTGTTTGGCAAACCTGCCGATGACCGCGATGCCGCACGCATGCTACGCCAACTTTCCGGGCGCGCCCACACCGTCTGCACTGGCATTTGCCTCCGCTCCCCCCATCGGACCATTTCAGATGTGGCTGAAACCAGGGTTTTCTTCGTCCCACTCAGTGACAATGAAATTCAGGAGTACACTCGAAGCGGGGAGCCAAGGGGTAAAGCGGGCGGTTACGCCATTCAAGGGCTGGCGTCCAGATTCGTGTCGCGAATCGAGGGATGCTTTTATAACGTGGTTGGTCTTCCGATCTCGCTTGTTTGCCACCACTTAAAGACGTTATGAAGCAATTCTTTCTTCTCGGCGGCATCACCGGCGTCGCGCTGCTATCCCTCTGGGGATCTCTCCGGGCCGATAGCCCTCGTTTCGACCGCACCCGTGAGGGCGTCATTTATCTCGACCACTCGCTCAACGCGCGGCTTCACCCGGTCCCCGTCCAGGCTGTGCATCTCGGCGACGGCTTCTGGAGTGTCCGGCGTGCAATTACCACCGAAAAGAGCCTCCCGACCATGCTCCAACTTCTTGAAGAGCATGGAGAAGTGGACAATTTCCGCCGCCTGTCAGGCCGCAAGAACGCCCCCCGCAAAGGCCCCGTCTATACGGATTCCGACGTCTATAAATGGATCGAAGCCGCCGCTTGGGCTATCGCGTCCAACGAGACGCCTCAATCGGAGAAGGACAAATTCCGCGGCGAAATAGAATCCCTCGCTTCCGATATCGCAGCCGCTCAGGAGCCGAGTGGATATCTGAATACCTATTACCAGGGGGACAAAGCGCATCTTAGGTTCACCGAACTGACGCGGTCGCACGAAGGCTACTGCCTCGGACATCTCATTCAGGCCGCCGTTGCCTATTACCGCGCGACCGGCAGCCGAGTCCTCCTTGATCCCGCTATCAAATTCGCCAACTACCTCGTCGCGGACTTCGGCCCCTCCAAGCGCCCCTTCGTCACCGGCCATCCGGAACTGGAAATGGCTCTTATTGAACTCTATCGGACCACCGGAGGCGGCAATTACCTCGACTTCGCACGCTATCTGTTCAGCGGTGTAGAGCGCGAACGCTACAAACTTACCGCTGCCGACGTGAAGTATATGTTCAGCGGCAAGCCTTTCACGTCCCGCACGGAGTTTGAGGGTCATGCCGTACGCGCCCTTTATGCCTCTTCGGGCGCGACCGATTACTTCACCGAGACCGGCGACCCCGCCTACAAGAAGACTCTCGATTCCCTCTGGGACGACCTCACAATGAGGAAAATGTACATCACTGGCGGCGTCGGATCACGCTCCGCTGGCGAGAGTTTCGGCGATCCGTACGAATTGCCCAGCCTGGAGGCTTATTCGGAAACCTGCGCGGCGGTCGCAAATGTGATGTGGAACTTTCGTTTATGGGCGCTTACCGGGGAGGCCGGCTATGCCGACGTTCTCGAGCGCGCTCTCTACAACGGCGTCAACTCCGGCATGTCTCTATCCGGTAATCTCTATTGCTATCGGAATCCTCTGGCCTCGAATGGCGAGAAATTACGCAATCCCTGGTACGACACCGATTGTTGCCCACCCAATATCGAGCGGCTTTTTGAGTCCCTACCCGGCTATTTCTATGCCATGAGCCGGGACGGTGTTTACGTGAACCTGTATCACAACTCGGAACTCGATTGGCAGCTTGAGGATGGCGTCGGCCTAAAGCTCACTCAGTCCACCAACTATCCCTGGAGCGGCGGCGTACGGTTTACGATTAATCCGGCGCACGCCTCAGATTTTACGCTGCACTTGCGCTGGCCCGAGTGGGCTTCTTCCGCCGAAGTACAGGTAAATGGGCAGCCATTTGCCCTTCACGACCTCCGGCCCGGGTCGTTCATTGCTATCTCTCGCACCTGGACGCAAGGCGATACGGTAACTCTTAATTTCCCCATGACTGCCGTTGAAATGGTTTCGAATCCGCGAGTTACGGACGATTATGGACGGATCGCGATGCAGCGCGGCCCGCTCGTCTACACGCTTGAGCAGATCGATCAGAACGGCACTCCGCTTTCAGACATCTTTGTCCGTTCGAACGTGCCGGTCGCCGCCGAGACCCGAAAAGATCTGCTCGGCGGCGTAACCATCCTAAAGGTTCCTGGCTTAATGGCCGAAAAGTCTGTTGTACAGGAGCCCTTATACCAACCTCTAGCCACTGCGGTAAGCCGTGCCAAGCGTCCGGCCACTCTGACGTTCATCCCTTATTACGCGATGGGAAACCGGGAGCCTACTCCTATGGAGGTGTGGGTGCCGATATCCCGCTTCGATTCGGGATCGGCGACCGCCGCCGCGACCGCTGCCAATGCAGAGCGGCGCGCGGAACTCAGATAGGGCAAGCCAGAACCGGTGTGAAAAAGCGATAATGGTATCTAACAGTGAGCTGAGCGCTCCCGTCTTTAGTCCGATGAATACAAAATTACTTTGCTCCCGAACCTTTATTGTTGCCACTCTGTTGGCAGCCGGCCATTCTTTTGCGATTGGGCAGACGACGACTCCGCCTCCCGTCGAGCAGAATCATGAAACTGCCCCCCCGGTTGCTGCGCCCCCGGCCAGCGCGGCCAGTGCCGGTGCGGCTGTCGATTCCAATAGCTACAAAATCCAGTCGCCTGACATCTTAAATATCCGGGTCTGGCATGAGCAGGACTTTTCCGGAGTTTATAGCGTTCACCCCGACGGAAAAATTACTTTGCCGCTGGTTGGCGACATCGAAGCGGGCGGGAAGTCGCCTGCCGCAGTAGAGAAACTAGTGCGCGACGCTCTCACCAAATATGTTGTGAACCCGCTAGTTACGGTTACGGTACAAAACGTGCTCAGCAAGAAGTACTACATGGATGGCGAGATAGGCCGTGCCGGCGAGTTTGAATTGATATCGCCAACCACCGTTTTCGAGGCAATCAGCAAGTCAGGCGGTCTGGGAGCGTTTGCCAACCCCAAAAAGATCTATGTCCTGCGTGGAGACAAGCGAATCCCTTTCAACTATAAGGAAGTGATTCACGGCAAACACCTGGAACAGGATATTTTGCTTCAGCCGGGCGACCATATAGTAGTCCCATAAATCAGGAATTTACAATGCTAGAACGAATATCCGTCCCCCGCCGCGCTCTCGACTTTGAGGATTACATGGACATCCTCCGGCGGAATTTCCGCTGGATTCTGGCGCCTGCTTTTGCCGGTCTGGTTATCTCAACCGTAACGGCCTATTTCATGCAGGATACCTACGTCTCCCAGGCGCTCATCCGCATCGTTCCGCAACAGATACCGGATAGCCTCGTCCAGAACGCGAGCAGCCAGCAGCTTGTAGATCACATCAACGGGATGGCCGAAAGCATCCTCAGCAGAAACACGCTCTCGAACCTGATCAACACCTATCATCTCTACAAGTCGGAACTGAAAAGTGAGCCGCTGGAAGACGTCATCAACAAGATGAAAGGGTCTATACACATCAATCCCACGGCGGGCGTCGCGAACATCTCAGGGAGAAACGTTCCGGCCATGCAGATTTCCTTCACCTACCGGGACCGTTCCCTCGCAAGGGCCGTGTGCGACGACTTGGTGGGACGGTTCATGAGCCAGAATACTCAGGACACCCTCGAATCCCACGAACAGACGAGTCAGTTCATGAATGACGAATTCCAGCGCGCCAAACGCGAGATGGACGTACTCGATCAGAAACTTGCGGACTTCCGGACGCGCAACGCCGGACGCCTTCCCGAGCAGATGGAATTGAATCTCCAGCAGCTGAATGGGTTCTCGAACGCCGCAGGTAGTCTCAACGAGCAGGCCAACCGGAACAAAGAGCAGCGAATGATGATTGAATCGGCTATCCGGATCGCCAAAGACCGGATGAACTCAATCAAGGACGTCACCCCGCAATCGCAAGCCCGAAACGAGCGTGTTACCGAATTAGACCACCAAATTCAGAATCTCCAGTTGCAGATTGCAGGAATGTCGAAGCGCTATACAGATGACTTCCCCGATTTGCAAGCCGCGCGCTCCCAGGTGACCGTCCTGCAGCATGAGCGGGATCTGGCGGCAAAGGAAAAGCCGCCCAAGATGGATACGACGGAAAATCCGGCGATTACCCGGGAACGCATCGACGCCCAGGGGCAAATCGACGGGCTCGTGAGCCAGTTGAAGGCAAACGACATGGAAGATCAGCAAATTGCGAAGAATTTGGCTTCCGTCAATGCACAGTCGATGGCCTATCAGGCGAAACTGCAAGGCGTGCCGGCGGGCGAGAAGGAATATGCCGAGTTGATGAACGATAGAGAAATCGCCAGGCAGCATTACAACGATCTCGAAATGAAACGCGACAGGTCGTCCATTTCCATGGACATGGAGCGGCGAAAGCAGGGCGAGACACTCGAAGTCTTGGATGCCGCCTCGCTTCCCGCCGCCCCTACCGCTCCTAAGCGGGCGATGATCATCCCGATGGGCCCGGTGATCGGTTTTATTCTCGGTTTCATTCTGGTGGCTGTGCGCGAGGTCAAGGACACCTCGCTTAAAAACCTGAAAGATGCGCGTTTATACACGCAATTGTCGATTCTTGGCAGCGTTCCATTACTTGAGAACGACCTTGTCGTGCAGCGCCGTAAGCAGATGATGTGGGTAGGTTGGGCAACGGCCACACTCGTTGGTTTAGCCATCATGGGCGTTTCGGTTGCCCATTATTACTTGAGCAAGGCATAGAAAACATATGAGTAGGATTCACGACGCCCTCAAAAAAGCCGGGAGCGAAGCTCCGGTCCCGCGAGTTCCCGTTGCGCGCAGACCCGTTCCGGGTACGGTTCTCCCCGACCTGGAAGAATCGATGCGGATGGATAGCCCGGATAACGGCAATATCGCTGTTCAGCGATCATCGACGGCCGTGATTGAGGCCGTGCTTGAGGTGGATCTTGAGGATCTGGAAGACGTTATCCAGAATGCTCGTCTCGTGCCTTTCACCCCCCAGGGCGATGCTTTGCTTGTAGACCCTGTCAAGCCGCGGGAAGCCCCGGCCGAAGAATTTCGAACCCTGCGGACGCGCCTGAATCACTTGCAAACTCTTCAGCCGCTTCACACGCTTGTTGTGACAAGCGCTTCCCCGGCTGAGGGTAAGTCGTTTACTGCCGCTAATCTGGCCATTACTCAGTCTCAGCTTGCCGATAAGCGCATCCTTCTGGCCGATTTCGACTTCCGCCGGCCTAATATCGACAAGACCTTTCAAATCGATTGCGCCCCGGGCATCACCGATTATCTTCTCGGCAAAGCGACGCTTCCGGATATTCTCAGGCGAGTTGAAGGCACGAACCTTTACCTCCTGACGGCTGGCGGCGCTGTTCCAAACCCGCTCGAACTTCTAAACTTGAAGGAGTGCCGGACGCTCATCGACGCATTGCGGAACCACTTCGATTGGGTGGTCCTCGACAGTCCGCCTTTGCTATTTGCCGCCGACGCCAACCTCCTGGCCACAATGTGCGACGGAACTATTCTTGTTGTGCGTATCGGATCCACTACCTTCGATTCCGTCACCAGGGCTCTGGGATCGCTATGCGAGAACAATGTGCTGGGAATTGTGGTGAACGGAGCCAGACGCGGCGAGCTGTATAGCAAATACACTTATTATCACGATTATTATTACGATCGGGAAAAGAAGCCCGATTCAAAACCCGTGGAAGACGAGAAGGTTGCCGTCGATGCAAGCGAGTGAGCACGTCGGACACACCCGCATCCCAATTGAGCGAGAATCCGGTCAAAGTCGCTGATACCCTTCCCGGCGTACACGATCTGATCCGATCCCGCTGGAGCCCTCGTGCGTTTTCTGATCACGAAGTAAGTGCTGAAGACCTCAGGACAGTGCTTGACGCCGCCAGATGGGCTGCGTCTTCCTCGAACGAGCAGCCCTGGAGATTTTTGACCGCCACGAAAGCCGACGCACCCGCCTTCCAAAAACTCCTGGATCTGCTGGTACCCGCCAACCAATCCTGGGCTAAAACCGCATCCGTTCTCCTCATCACGGCTGCGAAAAAGACTTTTTCCCGCGACGGTTCACCCAACCGCCACGGAATGCACGATGCCGGGCAGGCGCTAGCAAATCTGTTTCTGCAGGCCACCGCGCTTGGGTTACACGCCCACGCCATGGCCGGGTTCGATCACGAAAAAGCACGCCAGAAATTGGCCATTCCCGACGACTTTGAGGTGGCTGCGGCTGTAGCTCTCGGCTATCTCGGCTCTCCAGACGAACTTTCCGGCAAATACCGCGACATGGAGGTCGCCCCGCGCCAGAGAAAGCCGTTGGACGAAATCGCCTTCGGCTCATCCTGGAACGTCAAACTTCCTTAGCCGCCTTGCTCGGACGAATCGGCAGTCCCGATACGTGAATAGATGTCCCGGTGAATCATCCAGGACATGATCGAAAAGCCCAGAATGATGACTCCCACGCACAGACTGTTGGTCAGCCGCCCGGTGTTGCTCGTATAGCCGAAAACCCACGGCGAAAACAGCACCCAAATGCTCAGGACGATGTTCAGAATGCTAAATCCGGCAGTGCTAGCCGGCCAGATCAGCCTTGCCATCGACGCGAGTACCATAACGGCCCCGACAGTCCACCCGTTCACTCCTCCCTTGTCCTCCGAACCGCCGAAGTAAGCCCATGGAGACACAAAAAACCAGAGTGCCGCTATGAAACAGATGAGACTCGATGTCCTTGCCGCCACCGTCCGGTCCTGCGTCGCCGGAATCGGCGATTTCCCGTAGCGTTCGTCTTTCGTTATGATCATCAACTCTTGACCTCCGGTATATTAGACGCCATTCCGCCTGCTTATGCAACACCACAGGCTTGGCCGCTATCCTGAAAGTGCATGCCGACCAACGCGCTCATTAACGAAAAAAGCCCCTACCTTCGCCAGCACGCGCACAATCCGGTGAATTGGTTGCCTTGGGGCGAAGCGGCGTTTCAGAAAGCGCGTGCCGAGGACAAGCCTATTTTCCTTTCGATCGGTTACTCAACCTGCCATTGGTGCCACGTCATGGCTCACGAGTCGTTTGAAAACGAGTCTGTGGCCCAGGTGCTCAACCGTGATTTCGTGCCCATCAAAATCGATCGCGAAGAACGTCCCGACGTAGACCGCGTCTACATGTTATTCGTTCAGGCTTCGACCGGCAGTGGCGGATGGCCCATGTCCGTCTGGCTCACCCCGAGCTTGAAACCCTTCTTCGGGGGTACCTATTTTCCGCCCGATTCACGCTATGGCCGCCCCGGTTTTCTGGACGTTCTACGCCACCTGTCAAGCTCCTGGAAACAAGAGCGCGAGCGCATTGAATCCTCCGGCGATAACGTCCTCGATCAACTTCGCGCCTACTCGGGAACGGCCCGCATCACCCTCGACGCCGACCGGCCGCTGTTCAATCTGGCCTTCCCGCAGTTCCGCCGCGCCTTCGATTCGCGCTTCGGCGGGTTCGGTTCCGCGCCAAAGTTTCCACGGCCTGTCGTCCTGAATTACCTGCTCCGTTATCACGCGCTGGAAAACGACAGCGACGCCCTCGATATGGTGATCAAAACCTTGCGCGAAATGGCGCGCGGCGGCATGAACGATCAGCTTGGCGGCGGCTTTCACCGGTACTCGGTGGACGAGCGCTGGTTCGTTCCGCATTTTGAAAAGATGCTCTACGATCAGGCGCAGCTGGCGGTTTCATATCTCGAAGCCTGCCAAATCACCGGGGATAGTTCGTTCGGTAATGTCGCCCGCAACATTCTCGATTACGTCCTGCGCGACATGACCGATCCTTCGGGCGGATTCTACTCAGCCGACGACGCCGATAGTCCCGATCCTGAAAACCCGTCACACTCAGGCGAAGGGTCGTTCTACATCTGGAGGCAGAGTGAAATAGAAGCGCTCCTGGGACCAGTTGCCTCCGCTGCCTTCTGTGCCTACTACGGCGTCCAGCGCAATGGCAACGTAGACCAGGACCCCCATCGCGAATTCACCGGGCGCAACATTCTCTATCAAGCCCAGAATGACGAACCCGAATCCATAATTGCTTCCCGGGAGATCCTTTTTGAAGCGCGCGATCACCGCCCCAGGCCGCATCTCGACAACAAAGTCTTGACCTCCTGGAACGCGCTCATGATTTCCGCCCTGGCAAAGGGTTTTACCGTGCTCGGAGACCCCAAATACCTGGATGCCGCCGAGAAGGCCGCCGCATTTCTGCTCTCCACAATGTACGACGGTCGGTCCGGCCAACTCTTCAGACGCTTCTGCGATGGCGAGGCTGCGGTCCCGGCTTTTCTCGATGATTACGCCTTTCTCGCCCAGGCGCTCCTTGATCTCTTCGAGGTTACCTTCAAACCGTCCTATCTCAAAACAGCCGTCGGTCTTGTGCGTACTAACTTTAAGCGCTTTGAAGACGCCGGGCAGGGTGGCTTCTTCGGCACAATCGCAGATGCACCGGATCTAGTGCTACGAGTGAAAGACGATTACGACGGCGCCGAACCATCTGGAAATTCCGTGGCGACGGATGTCCTCCTCCGGCTTGCTCATTTAACCGGCAGCGACGAGTTCAAGACCAGCGCCGAACGTTCACTGCGGTCTTTCGCCCCAAAATTAAAAGCGCAACCTACCATCGCGCCGCAGATGCTTGTTGCTCTGGCACGTTCGCTTTCCGAGCCGCACCAGGTCGTCATCCGATGCACCCAAATGAACGCCGAAGCGGAAGAGTTGGTCGCCGAGCACCGGCGTGCGTTCTCGCCTTGGTCACTCGTCCTCGCTCTCGATGACAACGCCACCGAAGAACTGCGAAACACCGCGCCGTTCCTGTCCAGCCTCGATCGCAAAGGCCGCTTGACGGTCTATGAATGCCGGAACTTCACGTGTGATCTCCCGCACGTCGTCGAATAAACTCGCCGATCTACGACGGCAAGAAGCCGTGAAAAATTGGTAACCCCATCCACTTGCTGACGCGCGTGGTTCTGCAAAATTCTGCAATCATTGGACCAGCGCAACAGAACCGTGACCGACAGACTGAGTAGGAGGACGGGTACAATATTCTGACCGGTTTGGGAAGTCCTCCAACAATGCCCACACCAGTGAACCAGGCGCGTGAGCAAGCGGCTGAAACCGCGATTTTTCACAGCAGTAGCGCAACAACGCACTATCGGACGCTATGGCCCTTTGCCGCCTGGAATGTGCTCCACAGAAATCTGAAGCTTCTCTTCCGTGCCATCAACTCCGCAATCGTCAGACAAATCGCCAGT
>JALYVD010000237.1 GCA_030853405.1 Acidobacteriota bacterium
ACTTGGCATCGCTCTGCCCGAACGTCTGCAGTTTCATCGCGAATGTAGTGCAGACTCAGCGATCGCCTGAATTAGTTTTCAATGGTTTAGGTCAATTCCGCACGGTTTGGTGACGAACTTGGGCTAAGTCACCGATGAGTTGCCGGAGCTGTCGGATATCGACCGGCTTGGGAACGTGCGCGTCCATACCAGCCCCGAGGCACCGTACACGGTCGCTCTCCATCGCACCGGCGGTCATCGCGAAGATCGGGACGGTCTTGCCGCTTGCCTGCTCATCGAAACGGATCTGGCGGGCCGCTTCGAGACCGTCCATCACCGGCATCTGCACATCCATAAGGATCAGATCGAAGTTCCCGATCCGCGCCATCTCGACGGCTATCCGGCCATTTTCCGCAATTGCGGTCCGGTGTCCCTCTTTTTCGAGCAAACGCACGGTCAGACGCTGGTTAATCCGATTGTCTTCGGCGATCAAGATGTAGAGCTGCCGTTTAGCCCCGCTTAGGCCAGTGCGCGATTCGCTGCTTGTGCCTGTGACTTCAGAAACGGCCTCGATAGCCGGCATGGTGAAAGAGAAACAGCTGCCGATACCGGGTTGACTCTCTACCGTGATTTCACCGCCCATCAGTTGAACGAGCTTCGAGCAGATTGACAAGCCAAGACCAGTGCCGCCATATTTGCGGGTGATGGATCCGTCGGCCTGCTGAAAGGATTCGAAAATTGTGTTTTGAGCCGCTTCGGAGATGCCGATTCCGGTATCGCGGACGGCGAAGCGTATTGGACCGTCCCCCCTGCCGTTAACCCGGACGACGGTCAAGGCAATGCTTCCCGCTTCCGTGAACTTCACGGCGTTACCGAGTAAGTTGATCAGGATTTGACGGACGCGCAGGGGATCTCCAATGATGCAATCCGGAACGTCGGGCGAGACGTGAAGCGATGCCTCCAGTTTCTTCTTTTCCGTCTCCGGACGAACCACCTGCAGCGCGCCATCGACGCATTCGCGGATGGAGAATGCGGTCGCTTCAATCTGGAGCTTGCCAGCTTCAATGCGCGAGAAGTCGAGGATATCGTTAATGATTGTCAGGAGGGAGTGGGCGGACGAGACGATAGCCCCGATGTACTCGGTTTGCGCCGGATCTAAATCGGTCGTAAGCATCAAATCGGAAAAGCCGATGATGCCGTTCATCGGAGTCCGGATTTCGTGGCTCATGTTTGCAAGGAACTGGGATTTCGCCGTGTTCGCCCGCTCCGCCAACTCGGAGCAGTACTGTGCCGCTCGCCGCGCGGCGCGTACCCGGAATATCTGAACAATAGCGAAAGACAGGCCAGCTATCAGAGCGAAACTCAGCCAGCCGAGGACTGCCGCATACCGTTGCGATTCCCGTAGCTCGCTTATCGCCTTTGTCTCATCGCTGGTGGAAAACAGCCACTTTGCATAGAGCGAACTCATAGTGCCATCGCCGGCCAGATTGGTGATTTCGTCCCTCAGCGCCGCCGCCGCGGGAGCGGCTTCCATCCTGGCCCCGACACCCATTCCGAATTGAGAACCCTCTACCGGGATCAGGCCGAACGCAAAGCTTTCACACGAAGGCGACCGTTTCAGAAGTTCGAGCGTGAAGTTCCGGGCTTCGATGAAGGCGGCCCGTGCATCTCCGCGGCACAGGGATGCCATCTGCTCTTCCCGCGTACTTTGCGGTGCGATGATTGCCCGGGGAATCAGAGTTCCGAGCAGTTCCACGTTGACGGGCACGCGAAGGCACGCGATCTTTTCACTTCCGAAGTCGCTTAACTTCAAGGCGGTATCCTCTTGCTTTACGGCAAGAACAAACCGGTTCCGGAGCCAGGGCGCCGAGATGTACATTCTGCTTCGGCGGCGGGGCAACTCGGTAAGGAGGGGCCAGAGGTCTACGCGTCCGTTGCCCAAAGCAAGATCGGGTCCCTCTTCGGAGCGAATCCACACGAGCCGAATTCCAAGTCTCCGCGCGGCCTCTTTCAACATATCCACGCCGAAGCCGCTGGCCGACCCATCCGGTTTGGCCAGATTGAAAGGAGGCGACGAGTTGAAGCCTACACGGAAAACGCGCGCATGTATGAGCCGCGATTCCCGCACCGTCTTAATTCCGTAGTAACCGCTGAAGGCGCATACTCCAAAAAACAGCGCGGCCAACCAGACACCGAAGTGCTGTTTGTCTGATCGCCCGCTTGCCGACAGGAACATACTACAACTCATATCGGCACATTCCTGCTGTTTTGCGGAGCTGAAACCCCTTGCTATCCTTTCGGCTGTGACCACCAATCCAGTAATGGATTTATTTGAAGAAACGGGCGCTTACCTGCGCGGCCATTTCCGCCTAACCAGTGGCCTTCACAGCGCTGAATACTTGCAGTGCGCGAAGGTGCTCGCTCATCCCGCCTATGCGGAACAACTGGGACAACAACTCGCCGGGAAACTCACGCTGGTTCTAGATTCCGCGCGTGTCGATGTCGTCGTCGCGCCCGCCATGGGTGGCATCGTCATAGGTCACGAAGTAGCCCGCGCGTTGCGTGCACTGTCGCTCTTCACGGAGCGCGATGCCGCGACAAACGAGATGACCCTTCGCCGGGGATTCGTGATCGCGCCGGGCGCAAAAATTGTCGTTATAGAAGACGTCATCACAACGGGTGGAAGCACCAAAGAAGTAGTAGACCTCCTGCAAAGCTTGGGCGCCGAAGTGCTCGCCGCGGGTTCTATCATCGACCGTAGCGGCGGACGCGCCAACGTTGGCGTTGCGCGAGTGGCGCTCCAGGAACTCAACCCACTCGCCTACAGTCCCGATGAATGTCCGCTCTGCAAAGAAGGTTTGCCCATAGTGAAACCGGGATCGCGCCGCACTTGAGGAGACTGCGCTTCAACGTCGCTTACGACGGAACCGATTTCAACGGCTGGCAAGTACAACCCGGCTTGCCCACCATTCAGGGAACACTCGAAGAGATCGTCGGCAAAATGGATGGACGGCCCGTACACGTAGCGGCTTCGGGACGGACTGACGCCGGCGTTCACGCGGTCGCGCAAGTCGCCGCCATTTCAATCGAGAATCTGATTCCCGTGGACAACTTCCGGCGCGCCGTCAACCGGCTGCTCCCCGCTTCGATTCGGATCTCTCAGGTCCAGGAAGCAGCGCTAGAGTTTCATCCCCGCTTCGATGCGGTTCGGAAAACCTACGAGTATCGCATCCTCCGGGAGGAGATCTGCTCGCCATTCGAGCGACTCTACGTGTATCATCATCCCTACCCGCTCGATGAGAGCGCGATGATAGAAGCGGCGTCTCTGCTCCAGGGCGAACGGGACTTCACCGCGTTTGCGGCCTCGGACGAACGCGATAGCCTCGGAGCTTCGAAGGTGCGAACCATCTTCCATTCTTCGTTATCGAGAAGCGAACATCTTTTGATCTATAGAGTCACAGGCTCGGGGTTCTTGAAACATATGGTCAGAAACATCATGGGAACACTGCTTGAAATCGGAAAGGGCAATCTCTGCCGGCGGGATCTCCTCGCGCGATTACAACCCGCATGCGGTATCCGTCCCGGCCCGACCGCCCCGTCGCGTGGGCTGTTCCTTATGTCAGTGGAGTACGACTAGATTGTTCAAGAAAGTATTGATCGCGAACCGAGGGGAAATCGCCGTCCGGGTGATTCGCGCTCTTCGAGAGATGGATATCGCCAGTGTCGCCGTCTTTTCGGAAGTAGACCGCCTCAGCTTGCACGTCCAGATGGCCGACGAAGCGATATGCGTCGGGCCGCCGTCGTCGGCGGAAAGTTATCTATCTATAGAACGTATCCTCGCTGCCGCCCATAAAACCGGCGCGGAAGCGATCCATCCCGGCTACGGCTTCTTGAGCGAGAACGCTGCTTTTGCGGAGGCTTGCGCTGACGCCAATATTAAGTTCATCGGCCCTTCGGCTGATGCGATCGGGCGCATGGGCTCGAAGACGGCGGCACGCCGCATCGCTATCGCAGCCGGAGCGCCAGTCGTTCCCGGAACTGAGTCCGGCTTGAAAAATTTGCAGGAAGCCCGCGAGGCAGCGGCCTCGGTTGGCTACCCCGTTTTGCTGAAAGCCGCGGCGGGCGGTGGCGGCAAAGGGATGCGCCGCGTTGACAAAGACGCCGAGCTCTCGGAAGCCATGCGTAGCGCATCGAGCGAGGCCGAGCGCGCCTTCGGATCGGGTGAAGTCTACATTGAAAAGCTGATCGAACAGCCTCGTCACATTGAAGTGCAAATATTGGGCGATGAATACGGGCATCTCATCCACCTCGGCGAACGCGAGTGCTCCATCCAGCGCCGTCATCAAAAGGTCGTCGAGGAGTGTCCATCGCCTCTCGTGCTGGCGAATCCCGAATTGCGCGACAGCATCGGGCAAGCCGCCCTGAAAATCGCGCGTGCGGTCAATTACTCAAATGCCGGCACCTTGGAATTCCTCGCCGACCAGCGGGGAAACTTCTACTTCCTGGAGATGAACACGCGCTTGCAAGTAGAGCACCCAGTCACGGAATGGGTAACGGGCGTGGATCTCGTAAAGTGGCAAATTCGTATCGCCGCGGGCGAGCCTCTCTCATTGCAACAAGAAGACATTCGCTGGCATGGTTCGGCAATCGAATGCCGGGTGTACGCAGAAGACCCCGATAACAATTTCTTCCCGAGTCCTGGCAAGATCGTTCAATATGCAGAGCCTTCCGGTCCCGGCGTGCGCGTCGATGGGGGTGTTTATGCCGGCTGGACCGTGCCCATCGAATATGACCCGCTGCTTGCAAAGCTTTCTGTATGGGGCGAAACGCGGCAGGCCGCTATCGACAGCATTCGGCGCGCTCTCCGCGAATACAAAGTCTTGGGCATCACAACCAACCTGAAGCTTTTCGACCGCTTGATGAAAGACGGCCGGTTCAAAGCAGGCGCTCTGCACACCGGCTTCTTGGACGGTTTCCGGACAAGCCAGACGTCTCCGCCGAACACGGAATCCGCGCCATTGGTGGCCGCCATACTCGCCGCGGCTCATGAAGGCATTCAGACAGTTCCGGCTCAAGCCGAATCCTCTTCGAACCGCAGCAAGTGGCGTTCGGCGGGAAGGCAAGGCCTGCTGCGTTGAAACTGCTTGTCGAGGTAGACGGAAATAGCTATACGCTTGACCTTCGGCGTGACGGGGTTTACTCCGAATACAGGCTGCAAGGAGCCGGAGAATCCTCCGGACGCGCCTCCGTCTTGGCTGTCGTTCCAGGCACGTACTCGGTGCTGCTCGAAGACCGCAGCTTTACCGTCAACATCGTGCGCCTGAATGGCGTGGTTGAGGTCTGGGTGGCTGGACAGCGGCACGCCATCGCCATCGCGGATGCACGCGACCGCACGGCCAAAGTTTCAGGGCCAAATGCGGCTGGGCCGCTCGAAATACGCGCCCAAATGCCCGGCAAAGTAATCAAAGTGCTGGTAGCGGCGGGCGCGGCGGTAGAGGCTGGTCAAGGCCTGGTGGTCGTCGAAGCAATGAAAATGCAGAATGAGATCAAGTCTTCAAAGGACGGCGTCGCTTCGAGGATTTTCGCCGTTGAAGGCGCAACTGTCGCCGCGGGCGAAGTTTTGATGGTGGTGTCCTGATGGCGAAACTGGATTGCAAGCTGTGCGGAGGTACCGGATGGATTGTGTCTGAACGGGAAGGTATCTCTTCCGCGGACCGATGCACTTGTTTCGCCGAGTCGCACGCGGAAGAACTGCAAAGGAACGCACAGATTCCGGAGAACTACCGCAACGCTTCGTTCGACAGTTTCCATCTGCCGCAAGATAATCCGACCGCTATGCGAGGCCTTTCAGACGTGATGCTCGCGGTGATGAGCTATCAGCGCAAGTATCCCGACAACGAAAAGCCGGGCCTGTTGTTAGCGGGTCCTCCGGGAACCGGCAAAACACATCTCGCGGTAGCCGCTCTTCGCTTACTGCTTGCGCGTGGGCACGAAGGCATTTTCTTCGATTATCAAAACTTGCTGGAGCGTATACGCGCAGGCTACAGCGAGGCGCTCGGAACCAGCAGCCGCGAAGCCTATCGGGTCGCGCTCGAAACGGAGATTTTGCTTCTGGACGACCTGGGAGCGCACCGCGTCACGGATTGGGTGGAAGACACTGTTACAGCCATCGTGACCTACCGCTACAACCACCGCAAGCCGCTGATTGCGACAACCAACCTTGTCGATCCCGATATGGGCGGTTCCGTCCTGGAAAAATCGAGCCTGTCCAGCACCCAGAATTTCCGCACAACACTCGAACAGCGAGTAGGCGAAAGAGCCCGATCCCGTCTCTTTGAAATGTGCCGCGTCATCCGAATGCCCGGCGTGGACGACTACCGAATCAAGCGAATGAGAGTTTGACTGGCCGACTAGCTCACGGCCGGCTTGGCGACCGTGCTGCCGCCGAAGCTTGACACTGCGGTCTGCTCGTTATCAAACGCTGAAAAGATCGTGTACAGTTTCGTAATCTGCATTAGATCCTTCATCTTACCTTGCATGTTAAGCAGTTTCACCGACCCGCCCTGGTTCGTCGCGGTCGTATACGCACCTACCAGTTCGCCCAGCCCGGCGCTATCCACATAGCTGACATCGGCCATGTTCAACACGATGTTCTTAGTCCCTTGTGCCAGGAGAGACTTCAGTTCGTCTCGCAGAATACCGGTGTTTTCACCAAGCGTAATCTTGCCGTGCAGGTCTAGAATCGCTACATCGCCAACGCGTCGAACTTTGGTTGTAAGTGCCATATCGGTTCCTTAGAGGGTATCAGATTGACGCCATCATTGAACGTCCAGGAATGGACCGGTCTGGGAGGGATAGGGACGCAACTTGGGAGGCTCGGCGTCAGGCTCTAGTAGCCAGGCCTGCCGATTCGGATAATAGCGCCGCAATTTCTCGTTCTCCACGGCGTCGAGATCGTGGACCCAGACAACCTTGCCCGCGTCGATATCCGCCGCGTTGTGTACCCATTCCTGGAACATATGGCTTGGGCCATAGTGCACAAAGACAAGCTGCTTGCCGGGTGTTCGCTCCAGCTGCCGGTTCACGGAGATACGGCCTTGCGGGTCGCCGTAATTGATGAAGTCCCAGCTTTCAAATCTGCCACTGCCGGCGGCACGAACACAGTAGAAGAAGAGAAACTGGGCGGTGCAAAGCAATACCAAAACGCGCCCGGCTCTCCCCATTTTGGCGAGACCGGCAACGCTCGCCAGCAGAAGCAAACACGTGACGGCGGCTATGTAGTGCGGGTAAAAGAACGGGTAGAAGTTGCTGCCAAATGCAAAGACAACGATCGTCATGACCACCCAAACCAAACGGTAAGTCCGGATGCTGAAGAGGAAGACAGGAAGCGGCAAGTACAGCGGAGCGAACAGGAAAAATCTGTAAAAGCGGACGCGAAAGAACAGCCGTTCCAAATAGCCGTGCAGAGTCTCCGAGACGTCTCCGTGAATCGCCGATTCCGCTCTGTAGTCCTGTTCCTCCTCCGTATTCAGCGGCAGCAGATGCGGCACCGGGTTAGGCTGAAACGTGAACCTGGCCGGGATGCCGTAATCGTAACGGTAGAGCATGTAGGGCAAGGTCTTCCAGCTTCCCGTGACTTGTTTGTTTTGACACAGGATCAGCGCAGCCGCGCAACCCAGCGGAATCAGTCCCAGAGCTATCCTTTTCCAGTGCCACGAACTTGGGATCAAGAAAATGAGAACACAGAACGTCAATAACAGGAACTCGTAAGGACGAGTCAAAAGTTGAATGGCCATTCCGGTTCCGAACAGAACCGCGTAGCGCTTTCCGCGGTTCTCGACGAGTCTCGGCAGAGATCCAAAAACCAGGCAGCCCGCGGTCGCCGAAACAGCGCCTCCCCAATAACTGTTCGTCCAGTAGCTCAAAGGGCCAAACAGCATGACGCAAAGCAGTCCGCCGGTCAGCGCCCAACCCGGTGTCGTCCACGCGCGCAGCATCCAATAGCTGAGTGAACACAAGGCTCCAATGGAAAGCAGCACCCCAGCCCACGGATGACCGAATAAGATCCAACCAAGTGCCAGTACAATACCCTGCCCGAGGTTGAACATGGAGCTATAGGAAGGCCGTTGCAGGACGAAAATCTGCTCGAAGAAATCAGGCATCACGTGCGGCGGATTTGCGAAACGGAGATGCCGCAGAGTATCGGCCAGCAGGACGTATCCGAAGTCATCCGCGCCGCTGGGAGTTGGAACTGGATGCTGCGCTAATAACGCCAGCCGCAGCGTAATCGGCAAAACGAACAGCCCCAACATGCACCAGCCGGTGCGCTCCGCGAACGGAAACTCGATACGCCGCACCGGCTTGCGGAAGAGAACGAGGAGGGCAAGGCCTGAAAGAATTAACGCAACGAAATCGCCGGCCCCGAACCCAAGCCAGTTGTCAGGAGCGAGAAACGTTCGCAAGGCGGGGTGCAAACCGTATTATCCGTGAGAAGCGCCTTGCCGCGTTCTGCATCTAACCAGTAGGTCGCAGGATGGTCGCCATCATGGAGAGCGCCGAACAGGAAACGGACAGGGATGCAGCCGCGAAGCGCATCAGGCTGCAATTCATTAAGCAGGCAATCGAAACCGCCTCCGACCTCGCCCGTCTGGCGATTGCGGACCGCCAGGCCGGGCATGCCGAACTCGCTGAAGAAGCCAGGAGACGGGCGCTGAAGACGCACAAAGAGTTTCAGATTTACTTGCCTTTTGTTTCGGATCAATTGACGCGCTCAGAACGAGCCGAGTGCGAGGAGAGTCTAAATAACTTGCGCGATGCGCTGCGCGGCTTGGAATAATCTCTTTAAACCGTTACAGGATAGCTGTGCAGCGAGCCCTCTCCGATCTGTTGCCGCCAGAGGGCATAGTACAGTCCGAGATGAGCCAGAAGTTCCTGGTGGCTTCCTTGCTCCACCACCCGTCCTTTTTCAAGGACATAGATCCTGTCGGCGTGCATCACCGTTGAGAGCCGGTGCGCAATTAGGATCGTGATCACATCGGTCCGCTGTCCAACATCGCGAATTGTACGAGAAATCTCTTCTTCGGTGATGGAGTCAAGTGAAGACGTGGCCTCGTCGAAAACCAGGAGATGAGGGCGGCGCAACAAGGCGCGAGCGATCGAAAGCCTCTGCTTTTCACCGCCCGATACTTTCACGCCGCCTTCGCCGATAAGCGTGTCGAGCCCCTTATCCGCGCGCGCCAGAAGTGAGTCGGCAGCGGACCGGTGCAGCACTTCCAGGCATTCCGCATCCGTCGCATCCGGGCGGACAAAGAGAAGGTTCTCCCGAATACTGCCCGAGAAAAGTTGGGTGTCTTGCGTCACGAAGCCGATTTGGGCGCGCAATTCATCGGGATCGATCTGCGTGGCGTCGATGCCGTTGTATCGAATGAGCCCGTCTTGCGGCTGGTACAGACCCACCAACAATTTCACCAGCGTGGTTTTACCTGCGCCGGACGGTCCCACGAACGCTACTGTCTCTCCCCGCTCAACGCTGAAGCTTACCTCACGCAGGGCAGGCCGATTCGCAGTGCGATGTTCGAATGTGACATCTTCGAAATCGAGAGAACGGAGACCTCCCAAGCGCACCGGATTTTCAGGTTTGGGTTCCGGCGGAATCTCGAGAATCTCTTGCAAGTTGTTAAGCGACGCTTCCGTCTCGCGATAGATATTGATGATGTTTCCGAGCTCCTGAAGCGGCCCGAAGATGAAGAACGAATAGATGAAAAGCGAGAAGAACTGCCCGACCGTGATGCGCTGGGTGAAGATCAGATAAAGCATCAGAAAGAGGATGCTGGTCCGCAACAGATTCACCGCCGTTCCTTGCAGAAATCCCAGGCTACGAAGATAACGGACTTTCTTGAGTTCCAGTTTCAGGATCTTGCCAGTGGTCGCGTTGAGACGTTGTACTTCTTGCTTGGCAAGTCCAAGAGTTTTGACGAGTTCGATATTGCGAAGCGATTCCGTTGTCGATCCGGCTAGAGCGGTTGTTTCCGCAACAATGGTTTTCTGAATGACTTTGATCTTGCGGCTCAGTAGAGAACTGATTACTCCGAGTACCGGAACAGTGAGTAGGAAGACCGGGGCAATCACCCAATCCACGCGTAGTGCATAGATCGTGACGAAGATGACTCCGACCGCGGCGGTGAACAGAAGGTTGACGAATACGCTAATAAATTTCTCGACATCGGTGCGCACCTTCTGCAATTTGCCGAGAGTTTCGCCGCTGCGTTGATCCTCGAAAACGGCATAGGGCAGCGAGAGCGAACGCTCCACGCCGTCGGCGTACAACTCGGCGCCAGCCTGTTGAGTAACAACGTTGACGAAGTAGTCCTGGAAGTTTTTGGCAATGCGGGATACGAGCGCTACACCGACCGCCGCGCCGAGAAGCAGACTTACTCCGTGGATAAACTGGCCAGTTGTGTATTGATGAAATTTGGTTGCGTAATTGTCGATGATATAGCGGAAAATCAGTGGATCGAGCAGCGAAAATATCTGGTTGACGGCGGCGAGCCCTAAGGCCAGCAAGACATAGCGCCAGTGTTTCCGCAGATAGAAGATTAATAGAGCCATGCCCGCTTTCAGGGTTGGATGCGCTCCGAATGCAGTTCGATTCTGGTAATGCTCTCGTGCCGGAAGGTAAAGTGAACGTGTGACTGCGCGACCTCGGCGGTTGAAGTGGACGGCACTATGGCACGGGGATGCAACTCATCGTTGACGTCGTATATGCTGGGCGCGCCGAGCGTCTGTACGGCGGCGGGTTCAATGGCATCGAAGCCGTTCAGGTGGATGTCGGCAGGGATATCCTCAGTCAGGTGGCGATTGACACAAAAGATCGTCAGCTTATCGCCCGCTTGATTCAAAGCGGCGACAACGTCGAGATACGGTACGTTCGCGATATCCGGCAGCCGGGTGATTCCGCCGTGCACGTCGTAAGTGCCGGAAGTATTGTCAACCGCTATGGGCGTTTTGATATCGGCGGTTGAGTACATCCGGAACGCATAGTAAGAGGGAGCGGCATAAACGAGGGAGCGCTTTTTCCAGATGCCGGCGAACTCGACGATACCGGTCATATCCGAAATTGGAACCACGTTGGCGTTCTGCAAAAGCATATTGAAGAAACCACCGGCGGCAATCGCGCCGCCCATATTGTCGTATTCCGGAGCGTTGCCGGCGTGTCCAGCGGCGAAGAGCCACTCGGTAAACGCGATATGCGCCTTGTCTTTGAAGTGCGGGGACTCATCGATCTGACCTTGCATTGCCTGAAGGCGACGGCCCAACTCGACGGGTAGCGCAAATGCGTCCCGTGCGAATTCGTCGGGACTGGTGCTGTGGTCTTGAGTCCGATTCGTCGTGACTACGAAGTGCGTGGATAGATAATTGAATGTCCCTGCCGGGTCCGTCAGTTGTGCGGCGTTCCAATCGTGATAGACATTGGGATCTTGTCCAGTTGCAATCAATCGTGCCGTTGGATCGACGCGCTGGATCGCCTTGCTGAATTCAGCCGTGCGGTGAGGAAGTTCGCCGAGAGTTGGATAAGCGAGGTTCCAGTTGCCCCAAAGCTCGTTCCCTAACTCCCAAAGCAAGCCGTGGTGTTTGGGCCAATGTTCATCGACATAACGGACCCAATCGGCGGCTTCCCGCGGAGTGCCGCTGCCGAGGTTAAGCGCGATCTGAGGTTGGGCGCCAATCAGTTCACAAAAACGCAGAAACTCATCGGTGCCGAATTGGTTGTATTCCGGCATCCCCCAGGCGATGTTCAACATGCTGACACGCTTGTCGCGCGGCCCCACGCCATCGCGCCAGTGATATCCGGACGTGAAGTTGCCGCCGAATCGGACAAGCGGGGTCTTCATCTGCTTCGCCAACTCCAACATTTCAGGATCGAGACCGTCAATTGCATCCGCCGGAGTCAGGCTGGCCTGATCGATAATCGTGCGTTCGTCGCCTTGCACTTCGATGACGAAGTCGGCTGGCTCACCGGGTTCGATCGCCGCTCCAGGAAGCTTCAAAGTGAAGGAATATTTTTGCCATTCCGGAGACCCGGCTCCGATTTTGGCAGACGCTAAAGTTTGATCTGGGTGGTTGCGCCGCCGAATTGAGATTTCAACGTTAGCCGGCCCACTCAGATGCTTCACGTAGATGCTGCCGTTATATTCGAGTTCGCGGTGGGCGGGCAGGTAAACTTTCTGCCGCACTCCGGTTTCTTTATCGGGAAGGCCGAAGATGGCAAGGGATCGCCAGGAGTTTGCGGCATCTCCCCAGCGAGGCTCGTAGCGATTCCCCTGGCTCGGATCGAGCGGTTCCCAAGGCAGTGGCAACCCAAGTTGGGACGCTCTCCGAAGCGCCGGTTCTTCCTGAACCATCCGGGCAACGGCGGTTGCGCTCCAGAGATTCTCTTCGAAGCTTGGGTTCTGAAGAATCTCCGCCCAGAGGCCGTTGTATGTGGAATTTCCGATCGGTTCGAGAAAGCTGCCGAAAACGGTGCGAGGGATGCTGTAAGCAGCGCGCCGCTCGGGGTGAAGCGTTATCTGGACGGCGTCGCGTCCCGCGGCCAGCTGAGCGGCTGTTGCGATGAATGCGGAAAGAAAGACGATTCGTAAGCTTTTCATAGGGCAATCCCCTCAGCAAGAACTATCACATGGCGGTACCGGAATTCGCACGAATCTCATCCATGAAAGGAAAGGAGCGCAATCTGGCGCAGGCTCAATTGGCGAGACCAGTCGGGGAATTCGTTGCAACACCGCAATCCGACGTTGTGCCGGATAGGGAGAAGGGCCGCCGGCGCAAACCTGAATTGGACGCTCTTCGCGGATTCCTGTTGGTCTGGATGACGCTGACGCATCTTCCCACGCACGCAAGCTTTTACACGAATCAGCCGCTCGGATTCGTCTCGGCCGCGGAAGGATTTATTTTTCTCTCGGCCTTGCTAACGGGCCGAATCTTCGGACGCAAGCTGGATGAACTTGGGCCAACGGAAGTGTCCAAGCAACTGGGCGCACGGGTGGGACGGCTCTATGGATATCACCTGGTTCTGCTCGGCGTCGCTTTCGGCGCGGTTGCGACTGTCGCCGTGCATACGAATCAGCCGAGTTTGCAAGGACTGGTCGATTTCTACCTGGCACATCCACTTCGAGCCATTGTGAGTTCAGTGTTACTTGTTTACAGGCCTCCGCTTTTAGACATTCTGCCCATGTACATTTTGTTTCTGGCTTTAACGCCTTTGGCGCTCTACGTGGGCCGGCGCTGGGGCTGGAAACTGGTTCTTGTTCCGAGCATCTCGATCTGGCTTGCCGCGCAGTTCGGCTTGAGAATGGCGGCTTACAACCTCACGGGAAGCTTGACGGGATTTCGCATTCCGTTCAGCGCGATGGGAGCTTTCGATCTCTACGGCTGGCAATTGTTATGGGTCCTGGGCTTGTGGATTGGAAGCAGTCCGCCGAAGAGGATGCAACAACTCTCGCATTCGAGGCTTGTGATTGCGTTCGCGCTGGTGGCTGCGGCGGTTTTCGTTTTCATCCGGCAGTCACATTATTGGACCGATCTAAACGCGGGGCCGTGGGTCCCGTTTACAAATAAGTGGCAATTAGGCGTGCTTCGATTGGGGAATTTCGCGGCGCTGGGAGTACTGTTCGCGGCATCACAGAGAGCGGTCGCAAGGTGGTCTGCCATAGCGCCCCTTCGTTACGCTTGGTAAGGCGTCGCTCCAGGTGTTTTGCGCTCATCTGTTGTTCTGCTTCACCGCTTTAGCCATTGTCGGAGACGGGACGGGATTGGCGATTTTTCCGCAGATAGCCATCGTCGTCTGCTCGCTGGTGGGGTTGTATGTAGTAGCGGTCGTAAGCACTCGCAAACAGAATCAGTAAACGGCCCGGTTTTGTTGAGTGCTCTTGGATGCGAGCGAGAATCTCGGTTCGATTGCAGGCGAGTTTGCGCCACTGATGCGAGCGGCTGCGTATTCGCCGACGGCCGGTCCGTGTTTAAAACCGTGTCCCGATCCGCCCCCTACCAGCCATACATTGTGGAACTCGGGATGACGATCGATAAGGAAATCTCCGCTTGCCGTGTTCTCGTATTGACAGACACGCGACTCGACAATCGGCGCATTGGCGAGCGTGGGGAAGCGGTCTGCAAGGTACTCGCGGGCGGCTGAAATTTTCTCGGGAGAGGGCACGCGGTTCGCGGTGTCCGGGTCCATCGCAGGTCCATGGAGATCGAAGGCGACTTTGAAGCCGCGGGTTTCAATATCGGGGAAGCCGTACATTCCGCGATCATCGCTGAAGTCAATCCAGACCGGCATCGCCGGGGGCGCAAACCGCCGGTTTCCAGCGGGGACACCGAAGAAGAGGACTTCCTGACGCGTCGGAAAGATTCGTTTCCCCAGAAGCTCCGGAAATACCTTGGGCAGCCACGCTCCGCAAGCGAATACGTATTCGTCCGCTCCGACCGGTTCTCCGCCTCGGGCATATGGAGTCTGGACGGCAGCTTGCTTGTAGACTCCACCTTTTGCGATGAAGGCGTCGAGCACTGCGGTTACGGCTCTTCGCGCCATGAGCGCGCCGCTTTCGGGTTCAAAGATGGCGATAGTCCCCGGCAGCGTCTGAATCTGCGGATACATGGTGCGCATCTGATCGGCCGAGATGTCTTTGAACGGCACGCCCACTTTGCGAAGCGTCTCGCGGCTTTGCTGAACGTAGGCGTTTTCAGGCTTGGCCATCCAGAGGACGCCGATTTTGTGGAGCAGGTTATTGTGGCCCGTTTGGTCGAAGAACTCCGACCATAAACGCAGCGACCGGTGAGCCATGCGCGTGTAGACCTCGTCGGGTCCGTAGGAACACCGAATGATCCGGGTTTCGCCGCCGGAACTGGCGCGGCTGCTGGCCGGACCGTACTGGTCGATCAATGTGACTCTGTGGCCTTGCAGGAGCAGCCGGTACGCGGTCCACGTACCGAATACTCCCGCTCCGATGACTGCGTAAGTTTTGACCGGGTTGGGTGCCGATAGCACAGAAGCAGTCAGCATAGAAGCAGTCCACTCACGCCGGGTTGTTAGAACCATCTCAGAAGCTTAACTTGAGACTGAGCTGAACGATGCGAGGCTGGTTTTCCGTCCCGTATGCCGTGCCTACGGGCCCGCACGCTCCCGACAAGTCAAGGCAGAAGTTGTTGTATTGGGCGTAGTTGAAGGCGTTGATGAACTCGCCTCGCAGCCAAGCCTGATAATGCTCAGTGCCGAAGTTTTTAGCGACTGAGATGTCGGCATTGCGCGCCGCGCGTTCACGGAGTTGATTCAGACGCTGTGGAGCGTTTCCGAGCGTGTACGGGGCGGGAGCGGAGAAGGCTGCTGGATTGATCCAGTTTCCGTTCGGGTTCTGGTTCGATGGCGTCACGTTCGAGCTCACGAGATTCGGCAGAGTCGGCCCCGGAAATCCGTAGTTATTGAGTTGGTTATATTGCTGCTCAACAACCGGACCGATAGGCAGTCCGCTGGCAAGCCGCACGACGGTTGAGACCTGCCAGTTACCAAGAACCTCTTTCACAATGCGCGTAGCGGAACTGCCCCAGTGTTTGCCATCTCCGTAAGGCAAATCATAAACGAGGGCAGTGACGAAACTCTGCGGAACGTCGTGCGAGCTGATGCCGTAATCGAGATTGGTGTGATAAGAATCGCGCCAGGAATTGCCAGTCGCCCATCCAAAGTTGTCTTCAGGTCCGTTATCGAGCGCCTTCGACCATTGGTAGGTCATGAGAAGACTCAATCCAGCGCTGAAGCTGTGGTTGTACTTCACGTTCAGTGCATTGAAGGAGGATCTTGCGCCAGGCAAAGAACGCGTCCATTGCAGGTACGTGTATTGCGGGTAAGGCCGCAAGAGTTCGTTGTAAGCGATCTGAGGTTGAGATCCCAAATAGGTGCTTGAATCGGCCTTGCCATAAAACGGGTTCGTCACTAATTGATCTAACTGGCTGCCAAGTCCGAGATACTGGCCCGGCAATTGATCGGCGTCCAGATTGGGATTGCCGTAGAGGAGTTTTCGACCTTTATTTCCCAGATATCCCACCTCCAGAACTGAACGTGGGCTGAGTTGGTATTGCAGATTAAAGCTCCATTGTTCCGTATAGGGAGTGGGGTGCGAACCTTTAGGCCAGATCTGGCCGTCCCCCGTCCCGACTAAGGTCAAACCACCTTGAGAACTGCCTTGCGGCTGTAAGATTCCCTGGGGAAACGGGTTGTTAATCAGGTTTAGAGGAGTGAAACCGTTGTTAGTCGTAGGTATATAGCTTGTGGTCGAACTATAGCCATAAAACTGACCAGTGCCATCAAAACTGATCATCGCGGACGGAGGAAGATAGAAGATACCCGCACCGGCCCGTGCGACTAGTTTGTCGGTTATCTTGTACGCAATTCCCAGGCGTGGAGCAAAGTCCAGGTTGTTCGGAGCCCAGGCGTAGCGATCGTTTCCATTGATTCCCGCGTACTCGAATTCTCCGTGGAGTGTTTGGCCGACCGCCGCGCTGATCGGATTCACGGCAGTGGTATTGAAGAACATCAAACGGTTAAGGCGTTCCGTCGCGGGGCGTTGGTTCTCATAGCGCAGGCCCGCGCTGACGGTCAACCGCTGGTTAACGCGCCACTGGTCCTGAATATACAGACCGTAGGAATGCAGGGTCATAGCGGGATCGATGTTGATGGATTGGCCGCCGCCGGTGGCCGTGCCCAGCAGCATTGAGGCAATCGGATTGCCGCTAAGACTAGAACCGTAATTCAGCGCCGTGCAAGGACCACCGCTTCCGCTCGGATCGCAGGAAGTGAGACCACTCCCAAAATCGAAATTCCCCGCTGATTCGCTGACGCTATTAATCATCATGTCGTCGTAATTTGCGCCGAAGCGAATCGTGTGTTTCGAAAGCTGCTTAGTAACGTTTATCTGGATGGTATTGGAATAACGCGTGTAAGTTTGATAACTGCCGTTGCCTAAGCCCGTATAGGAACTTCCGCCGGTCGAGATCGTGGGGAGCAGCGGAGCCTGGAATAGGGCTGGAGATAACCCAATAGTGGCGGCGCTTGCGGTGCCATAACCTTGCGCGATGTGTTTCTCTTGCCACCTGCTGTAACTTATGTAAGTATCGAGAACCCAGGACGGGTTTGGGGTCACGGTATCGTTCAGAACGAGCTGGATTCCGCTGTTGGCCTGATTATTCCCCTGGTCCGCCCCGTTGCAGAAAAAGCAGGGCAGTGTTTGATCCTGCCGAAAGCGATCGGACCAGCGGACGAACATCCGATTGATAGAACTCTGTTCCCAATCGACCCGTGTATCCATTTTGTCGTTCAGGGTGTTCCCGGAGCCTTGTGCGAAGTAATTATTGATGTCGTTCGGGCCTACCCCGGCGCGGTTGGGCAACGGAAAGAGATTCACGATCTTCTGTCCGACAGGGTTGATTAGATTAGATGGAACAACATTGCCGGCGAACTGCTGTCGCGTGTAGTTCGCACCTGTATTGTCAAGAGCGGTCGTCGTGAACGGGTTGTAGATAAGATCTGGTGATCCGTCCGCATTGAGAGTCTGGGAGAAATTTCCAGTGCGCTCCGCAGCGGTCGGGACGGTGAGCAAGCCCGTGTTCTGCGTATTCGGTTGGCGGAGGCCTTCATATCCGCCAAAGAAAAAGAGATGCGCGCGCTTCAAGATGGGGCCGCTGACGTTCCCGCCGAACTGGTTTTGTTTAAACGGCCCTCTTGGCGCTCCGTTCTTATTGTTGGTCCAGCCATTTGCGTTCAGGGCGGAGTTTTGCAGGTAATCGTAGACCTCGCCATGAAACGAATCCGTTCCGCCCTTTGTGATCAACATGACGATTCCAGCGCCGCCT
>JALYVD010000249.1 GCA_030853405.1 Acidobacteriota bacterium
GCCAAGTTCAACGCCATTGAGCACCAGATCGTAGGACTTGGCGCGGCAGTGTGCGGGATCTGTCGTCAGCTTGTCCAGATCCTCGTCGTGAACCGATGTGAACGGGTGATGCGCCGCGTTCCAGCGGCTCTCTTCTTCATCCCACTCGAACATCGGAAAATCTACTACCCACAAGAACTTGAACGTTTCCGGATTGAGCAGTTTATGCCGGTCATTGTATTTCTGCGCGATCTGGAGCCGCAGTTGACCACACGCCAGCAGGACGGTATTTTCGGGCAGAGCTCCTTTTTTCTCGCCAACCCATCCTGCGAGTATCAGTAGATCGTCCTCGCCCGGTTGAACAAGCTCGCGGACCTTGGCCATCTGATCGGGGAAATCGCGTTCCAATCGCTTGACGTCGTCGTACACGCGCAATCCGCGCTCCTGCCCGAGAGCCTTTATTTCGTCGCGTTCTTTGCGGCTGAGTTGGCCGGTTTTAGGAATGTGAATGGCAACAAGGGGCAGGCCCTCAGAGGTCAATCCCTCATCCGCAAATAGTTGTTCAACACAGAAAAAGGGTGGGATGCGCAAATCTGGTTTATCGCTGCCGTAGGAACGCATCGCCTGTGTATACGTGATGCGCGGAATTTCGCGCGGTACATCCTTGCCGGCCGTTTCGCAGACCGACAGAATGAGCGGCTCGATGACTTTGTAAATCGTTTCCTGCTGAGGAAACGACATTTCGAGATCGATTTGCGTGAACTCGGGTTGGCGATCGGCTCGGAGATCCTCATCGCGGAAGCAGCGCACGATTTGGAAATAGCGTTCGTATCCGCTGATCATCAGTAGCTGCTTGAATATCTGAGGAGACTGTGGAAGGGCATAGAAGTTGCCCGGCTGAACGCGGCTCGGGACAAGATAGTCGCGGGCGCCTTCGGGAGTAGAGCGCGTCATGAACGGCGTCTCAATCTCAAGGAAGCCTTGCGCGGTTAAAGCCTGGCGTACGGCAAACGCAATCTTAGAGCGCAAGATGATGTTGCGCTGCATACGAGGGCGGCGCAAATCCACATAGCGGTATTTCAACCGTATGTCTTCCTTCACATCGGCATTGTCCTCGAGCGGGAAAGGGGGCGTACGCGACTCGTTCAAAATCCAGAGCTTGTTCACAGCCACTTCCACTTCGCCCGTTGCGATGGCTGCGTTCACGGTTTCCGCGCTGCGGAGGGTCACTGTACCTTCGACTGCTACGACGAACTCAGAACTCAGTTCTTGCGCGCGTTTGTGAGCCTCCGGATTCTTACTCTCATCAAACACGAGCTGGGTCACACCCTCGCGATCGCGCAGATGGATAAAGATGAGGCCGCCAAAATCTCTACGCCTGTGCACCCAGCCCATCAAGACCGCTGTTTGTCCAGCATTCGCCGCGCGCAATTCGCCACAGCTGTTCGTACGGCGTAAATCGCCCAAAAAATCCAGTTTCACTTCCGTTATTTGTGAATTGTCTGCCATGCTTTATCGTTTGCCGCCGAGCCGTTCGAACAGTTGTTGACGCGTTAGAGTCACTTGCTCACCCGATGACATTTCCTTCAACGTATAGGATTGAGTCACAATTTCGTTGTCCCCAACGATAAGGGTGTGTCTCGCCGAAAGCTTATTTGCAAGTTCCATCATCCGTTTCAGCTTCCGTTCCGTGCCGACCTCAACCGAAAGCTCCAGTTCGCGAATCTCTCCCGCAAGCAGAGCGCAATGGCGGAGTGCGGCGTCGCCCATCGGCGCAATGTATAGATCCAGCCGTAACGGCTGAACGGCTTTGGCCTCTTCGACCGCCATTACTAGCCGGTCTTGGCCGATTGAAAAACCGATCCCCGGGGCGGCAATTTTCGAACCAAGACTCTCGGCGAGTCCATCGTAGCGACCGCCCCCAAGCAGTGCGTTCTGTGCCCCCAGCGCCCCATGCGTAATTTCGAAGGTCGTGCGGGCGTAGTAATCGAGGCCACGAACCAAACGTGGTCTCACGCTGTACTTGATATTGCGGTCATCCAGGAACTCGCGGACTCGCCGGAAGTGCTCGCGATCGACTTCGTCCAGATAATCCAGTATCGACGGGAGTTTCTCAATGACGGGTTGATCTTCCGGCACTTTGCAATCGAGCACACGCAGCGGATTTGTCTCAGCACGCTTCCGGCAATCTGCGCACATGGAAGGAGCAACTTCTTTCAGTTCGGCCCGCAACGCCTCGTTGTATCTGGCGCGCGACTCTTTCGAACCGACTGAGTTTATGAGCAACTCGAAACCTCCGATGCCCACCTCTTTCAAGATTGCGACTGCCATCTCGATCACTTCCGCATCAATGGCCGGGGAGTCCGACCCGATTGCTTCCGCGCCAATTTGAAAGAACTGGCGGTAGCGGCCTTTTTGCGGGCGCTCCCGCCGGAACATAGGACCTATGTAATAGAGTTTCTGCAGTCCCGGCTCCTGGTCCAGCCGGTGTTCAATATAGGCGCGAATCACGGAAGCGGTGTTCTCGGGCCGCATGGTTAGCGAACTGCCGTCACGGTCCTCGAACGTATACATTTCTTTGCTGACAATATCGGTTTCTTCACCGACCGAGCGTGCGAAGAGAGCGGTTTCTTCGAGAATGGGCGTCCGAATTTCCTGGTAGTTGAACCGCCGAAGAATCCGCCTGGCAGCAGTCTCAACCTGATTCCAAACCGCGCTTGCTGGCGGCAAAATGTCGCGCGTACCTTTCACGCTGTGGATCAATTCTGCGCTTCCTTATATTCTTCTCCGAGCTTCACGTACCAATCGCAATTCTCCTTGAAGTGCTTTCGTTCTTCGTCGGTCACTTCGCTCCGGATTTTGGCGGGAGTTCCCATCACCACGACGCCCGGTGGAACTTCCATGCCTTCCGGCACCAGCGCGCCTGCCGCGACGATCGCATCAGGGCCTATCTTTGCTCCATTCAGAACAATGGCTCCAATTCCAATAAGAGCGCGCTCCCCCACTTCGCAACCATGCAAGACGGCGGAGTGACCCACCG
>JALYVD010000278.1 GCA_030853405.1 Acidobacteriota bacterium
GGGCAATTGGACCCTACACGTGAATTATAGAAAGGGCGGCGACAGTGCGAACGCCGCGACCGAATTCAATGTCTTACCGGAAGCCCCGGTCTTATTGACGTATTGGCCAGAATTGGCGGTGGTCCCGGTGGGATTGATGTTGTTCGCACTGAACCAATGGCTGAAAGCTAAGAGGAACATCAAGCGGGCATCCTGATTGTTCAGCACACCCGCTTTGTTTGAAGTTACGCTGTCCGCTGCTGCTCGGACTTGCCTTCCGTTTTAGCGATGGCCGCCTGTGCGGCTGCGAGCCGTGCAATCGGCACACGATACGGGGAACACGAAACGTAGTTCATACCGATCCGGTAACAGAACTCGACCGAACTCGGTTCGCCGCCGTGCTCGCCGCAGATCCCGACTTCGAGATCCGGACGCGTTTTGCGGCCCAGCTTGACGGCAAGCTCGACGAGTTTGCCGACACCCTCCTGATCAAGCACGGCAAACGGATCCGCCTTGAAGATCTTCAGGTCTTCGTACTGTTTGGAGAACTTCGTATAGTCGTCGCGTGAGAGACCCATAGTCGTCTGGGTCAGATCGTTCGTGCCGAAACTGAAAAACTCGGCTTGCTTGGCGACTTCATCCGCGGTCAGGGCGGCGCGCGGAATTTCAATCATGGTTCCGACGTAATACTTCAAATCCTTGAGCCCGGCGGCTCCAAGAACTTCGTCGGCGACTTTGACGACAAGCGCTTTCTGGTTTTCCAGTTCCTTAACGCTTCCGATCAACGGAATCATCACTTCGGGAATGACCTTAACGCCCTTCTTCGTCACCTGTACAACAGCTTCGAAGACCGCGCGGGCCTGCATCTCAGTAATTTCCGGATACGTGATTCCCAGACGACAGCCGCGGTGCCCAAGCATCGGATTAAATTCATGCAGCTCTTCCACGCGCTCCAGCAGTTCGGGAAGATGTTTCTTGAGTTCGCCAATACTGACGTTGTATGTGGCGGCGAGTTCCTTCTTTTCTTTCAAAGAAGCGTGGGGTAGTCTGGCGAGATCCACCATCACGTTCTCGCGTTTCGGCAGGAATTCGTGAAGCGGCGGATCAAGCGTGCGAATCACGACCGGAAAGCCGTCCATCGCCGTAAACAGACCGGCGAAATCCTTGCGCTGCATCGGTAGAAGCTTTTGCAATCCCTTCTTCCGGGTCTTTTCATCGCGCGCAAGAATCATAGCCTGCATGTGCGGAATGCGATCTTCCGCGAAGAACATATGTTCCGTGCGGCACAATCCGATACCTTCCGCGCCGAAGAGTTGCGCCTGCTTGGCATCGCGTGGGATATCGGCGTTCGCGCGGACGCCGAAGTTGCCGCGGAATTCGTCCGCCCACTGCATGAAGGTAGCGAAATAGTGCGACTTAGGATCGGGCTCGCTGGTCTTACATTGGCCCAGGTAAACTTCGCCGAGCGTGCCGTCCAGAGAAATCCACTCGCCTTCCTTGACAACGAGTTTCTTGCCTTCAAACAGGACCGTGGCGATCTTCTTGCCTTCATCCACCGAGACGGAAGAAGCACCGACCACACAGGGACGGCCCATACCGCGCGCTACGACAGCAGCATGGCTCGTAAGACCGCCGACTGCCGTCAGAATACCCTTCGAGACGTCCATGCCATGAATATCGTCAGGCGTGGTCTCCTTCCGGACGAGAATCACCGGGCCGTCCTTGGCGAGAATGACAGCGTCTTCGGACGAGAAGGCGGCTCGCCCGACCGCCGCGCCAGGAGACGCGGGCAGACCGGTTGCAATCTTCTGAAGATCCTTGCGCAACTTGGGGTCGAGCACGGGGTGCAGCAACTGATCCAACTGATTCGGAGCGACGCGCATCACCGCTTCCTTCTTCGAGATCAGTCCTTCTTCGACCATGTCAACCGCGACGCGAACCGCGGCCGGGCCCGTGCGCTTACCGTTGCGCGTTTGCAACATGTAAAGCTTGCCGTCTTCAATGGTGAACTCGAAATCCTGGATATCCCGGTAATGTTTTTCGAGGTTCGAGGTGATCTCGCGAAGTTGCTTGTAAGCTTCGGGCATCACCTGCTCAAGTTCGGAGATCGGCTGCGGCGTACGAATACCGGCTACGACATCCTCACCCTGAGCATTGACCAAGAACTCGCCGTAAAAGACATTTTCGCCCGTGGAAGGATTGCGAGTGAATCCGACGCCCGTGCCCGAATTGTCCCCGGTGTTGCCATAAACCATGGATTGCACATTGGCGGCAGTACCTATAGAATCCGGAATCTTCTCCATGCGGCGATAATAAACCGCCTTCGGTGTATTCCAGGAGCTGAAAACGGCGTCGCGCGACAGCATCAATTGTTCGAGCGGATCTTGCGGAAACTCTTTGCCGGTTTCCTTTTGGACGACCTTTTTGTATTCGCCAATGATGAACTTCAGATCTTCGGCAGTCAGATCGGTATCGAGCTTGGCCTTGACCTTCGCTTTACGCGCATCGAAGATGTGGTCGAATTTCGCCATATCGATGTGCAGAGCGACTTCTCCGAACATCTGGATAAAGCGGCGATAGCAATCGTAAGCGAAACGCGGATTGCCAGTCTTTTTCGCGACGCCCTCGGTCGATTGATCGTTCAATCCGAGGTTCAGAATTGTATTCATCATCCCGGGCATGGAAAACTTCGCGCCTGAGCGCACGCTCACCAGCAGCGGGTCTTCCGCCGCGCCCAGTTTCTTCCCCATTAGCTTTTCGAGCTTGGCGAGCGCCTGGTGAATCTGATCGTCGACTTCCTTCGGCACTTTGTTGCCGTTATCGAAATAGAGGTTGCAGACCTCGGTCGAGATGGTGAAACCGGGAGGAACCGGCACGCCTGCCTTGCTCATTTCAGCGAGGCCAACGCCCTTGCCGCCGAGCGTGTCCCGCATCTTCCCATCGCCGTCGGCCGTGCCTCCGCCAAACGAGTAAACGTATTTCTTCATTCCTGTCTTAATCTCCTGACTACGAATATCAGCGTGAAAACAAATCTCAGGCGCTTACGCCTTGGGTGACGATTTCTGAAAAGTCGGCGATGGTGGAGAACTCCGTCAACAGGCTGTGTAATAAAGCCAGACGGTTCTGCCGGATCGCCGGATTTGGATCGTTCACAAGAATTTTATCGAAGAACAAATCGACGGCCGGTCGAAGCGAGGCGGCCAGGGTCAACTTCTCACGATACGAGGCGCTATCGCGCGTTGCCTCGCGGACTTTCAAGAAGGCATCGTACAGGTCTCGCTCGGGACCTGCGGAGAGCGCGCCTACGTTGGGTTCTTCCACCGTTTCGACCTGCGCCTGCTTCAAGATGTTCTTGATGCGTTTGAAACTGGCCGCCAATGGCTCGAAATCAGCCGTTGGTCTGATGTAGTGAATCGCATCGGTCCGCTCGGCTACATCGGTGAGCGTCGTGATGGGCGGCGCAAGCGTGGCATTCACTTCGTCGTACGCATATTCGAGCACCTCTCGCAGGTAGAACTGAACACGTTCGCGCATGAACTCCGCCAATTGCGGGTTGTCCCCGACCATTTCCGCCAACTGGAGCGGAAGCTTTGCTTCAAACAGAATCTTTACGACACCTTGAGCCGCGCGCCGTAAGGCAAGCGGGTCTTTCGAACCGCTCGGAACGAGGCCGATCCTGAAGCACTCGCGCAAGGTGTCGAGTTTGTCAGCAATAGAAAGAATCTGGCCCTCGAGTGTACGTGGAATTGCGCCTTCCATGCTCACCGGTTGGTAATGATCATAGATGGCGGTGGCAACTTGGTCGTCTTCGCCTTGCGCTTTCGCATACAACCCGCCAACCGCGCCCTGGAGGTCCGTGAACTCCTTGACCATGTCCGTCGTGAGATCGCACTTCGCCAGGAGCGCTGCACGCCCCACAAGTTGTTGATCGGCTCCTGACTTCTCCGCCAGTTCGGTTGCCAGCGCGATTACACGGTCTGTTTTGTCCTTATAGCTTCCGAGTTTCGCTTGAAACGTAACCTTCGCGAGGTCATCTACGCGCGAGACGAGCCTCTTTTGCTGATCGACTCTCCAGAAGAACCGGGCATCGTTGAAACGCGCACGCAGCACGCGTTCGTTGCCCTGCCGGATCAGTCCGTCCGGGTCGCCGTCTGTATTCGTCACAGCAACAAACGCGGCGGCAAGGGAACCGTCAGGCTTCAGTACCGAAAAATAGCGCTGATGATGCCGCATCACGGTCGAGAGAATTTCCTTCGGCAGTTCCAGATAGGACGGGTCGAAGGCACCGCGAATCGGAGTAGGGAACTCGGTCAAAAAGACCAGCGTCTTCAACAATTCCGAATCAGGCTCGATATCAGCGCCGAGACCTGCTTCGATCCGGCTCTTACGTTCAAGCGACCGCACCAGCACATAGTTCTCGCGCAAGACCTGTTCGTAATTAGCAATCGTGACGGGAACGGGATGTTTCAAGCCGAGAATGCGATGTCCGCGCGTTGTGTTGCCCGACTTTACGCCAGCGATATCGAGCGGTATCACGTGATCGTTCAGAAGCGCAGCAATCCATCGTATCGGACGGATGAAACGAACGTCGCGGTCACTCCAGTACATCGTCTTAGGCCATGGAATTCCCGTGATCATTCCCGGAATGATGCGGGTCAGAAGTTCGAGAGCGGACTCCCCTTTCTTTACCGTCGCGAAGAAGTAGCGCTCACCCTTGGCATCCGCCTCTTTATGCAACGCGTCAAGCGTGGTGCTGTTCTTTTTGGCAAAACCCTGAGCAGCCTTCTCTCCCGCCGAAACGTAAGGACCGGGGATCACCTGATTCACATCCGCGAGTTGTTCATCGAGCCCGGTCGCTAGAAGTACCAACCGCCGCGGAGTCGCATCGAGCAGTTCTATCGCACCGTTCAACGCGCCTGCCTGCGTCGAAAAAGACTCCCGAAGACTCGCAAGCGCGCCGTCAATCATCCAATCGGGAATTTCTTCAACGCCGATTTCAAGAAGAAAGCCGGCCACTTACGCCACCGCCTTTTCTTCAGGAAACTGCTGCTCGGTCCAGGCCTGCGCCGCGCCAACCGCGATTCTACGGACTCGTCCAATGATGCCGACACGCTCCGTGACGCTGATCGCTCCGCGCGCATCCAGCATGTTGAAGAGATGCGAACACTTCAGCACCTGTTCATAAGCCGCCAGCACCGGAAATCTGCGCTTGTCCTCGGCTGTTTTGAACAGTTGAAGCAACCGCTGCGCTTCGCTCTCATGTTGGGCGAACTCTTGCCAAAGCGCCGCGACATCAGCCATTTCGAAATTGTAGACGGAAAACTGCTGCTCGTCCGCAAGCCGGACATCGGCGTACTTCACACCCGGGGCCCATTCGATTTCATACACGCTGTCCACGTTTTGCAGAAACGCAACGATGCGTTCCAAGCCATAAGTAATCTCGGCCGGAACTAATTCCAGATCGATACCGCCGCACTGCTGGAAATAAGTAAACTGCGTAATCTCCATGCCATCGAGCATCACCTGCCACCCGATACCCCAAGCGCCAAGGGTCGGAGATTCCCAGTTATCTTCTTCGAATTTGATGTCGTGCTTACGAAGGTCAATACCGATCGCTTCCAGGCTGCCCAGATATTGCTCTAGAACATCGTTCGGCGTCGGTTTGAGAATCACCTGCAACTGCTGGTGTTTGTAGAGCCGGTTGGGATTCTCGCCATAACGGCCATCGGCGGGGCGGCGGCTCGGCTGAACATACGCGACCTTGTAGGGCTTCGGTCCCAACACCCGAAGAAAGGTTTCGGGCGCCATCGTGCCCGCGCCCACTTCCAGATCGTACGGTTCCTGAATGACCGCCCCACGGTCGGCCCAATAGCGTTTGAGTTTGAAAATCGTGTCTTGGAAAGAATCCATCAGAGAGCTTCCTAGAGGCCTTCCAGAAGTGCCGGTGTATGAAAATGCCGCTCGACGTGCTCTTCCATCTGACGAATGAGAAAGCGGCGAAGGTCGAGCGCGGTGTCTTTGGTCCACGCAATGGCGGGTAATTCCGCGATGTGGCTGCGAAGCATGGCTCCAGCTAGTTCACGTGAAGAGGCCGAAATGTTGCGATCGCCGTATACCGAAAGATCCGGAAGAAAGCCCGAGAGCCGCGTTGCCCAAAGAGAGAAATACGTGATAGCTGCCCATATCGCGCCGGGCCCGCGCTCATGCATGTGGTCCAGAATCGCCGTCAAAAGCCGGAAAAACCGCTCGTTCGGCTCGTTTGCGGGCAACAGATGATCGCTTACTTCGGCAACGTAGTCGAGCACCACGCTCGCGTCGAAGTCATCGAGAAGATTGAACTGCGACTGCAACAAGTCGCATGAGTTTAGGTTAGCCAGTTCGCGCGTTTCCTTTTGCGAATACGACAGATTCACGAGTGACAGCCGCTCCAATCCCGAGCCGAAGTTACTCTTCGGTTTTCGCGCCCGCCTTGCGACGCCACGGAGTTTGCCCTGATCGCGCGTGAAGAAACTGACGATCAGATCCGACTCGCGGAAGGGGTATGTTCGCAGGACGTAGGTCTCGCTCACCCGAGCCGGCATTTCTAAATAAGCCGGTGCTTAGCAGCTTGCAGCCGGTAAAACTCTCAGAGTAGCAGAGAGCGCAACCCATATCCGTATTCTAAAGAGGTGGACGGATACGAACCCGAGCGCGGCAATTACTGGCCGGGCGGCCCCGATGAAATTCTTACGACGCTCCCGGACGGTACCAAGGTGAAGCGCCGAATGCTTCGTATGCGGGCGTGCACGGAGAAAGATGCCAAGGGCAAAATGTGCCGCGGGCATATCAAGCGCTGGTTCGACCTGACAGAGGAAGCTAGGCAGTTTGCCGGAAAGAACGCCGAAGTTTATCGCTGTGAACGGTGTCACACGATGTACCTTCCGAATACGGAAGAACGTTCTCGTACCCAGACACTCGCCTGGTAGCCGCTAAAATACATTTTGCCCGCGAAACTACTTGCTCTCTGCCTGGCGCTGGCCGCGTGCCTCTCCGCTCAGACGCCTAAGCTTCTTTTGACACCCCAGCGGCTGAAGCGGTTGCAGCGCGATCGTGAACGCCAGACCGACCGCTGGTTGAATTTTGAACAGCGCGTCAAGACAGTTCCGGATTCTCCCGAACGAGGCTTTGAGCTAGCGCTGTATTACGCGGTCAGTGGGGACGAGCAGCGCGGTCGGCAAGCCATCCAGTGGGCGCTTGCACATCAATGTAAGGTACGCCAGGTGGCACTCGTCCGTGACTGGACGGCTCCGCTTATGACTGAGGCCGAACGGCAGCAGTTTGGTACCCACGCCTGTCCCAACTACCATCCCGGCGCGTTCACACAACTCCGCGACACTTACTTCATGAAGCGCGCTCTCGATCAGGAGAGCAATGAGGGCTCGGGCGATTCCGGCGAACCTGGGCTTTCGGATCCTGAAGAGTTGTACGCGGCGATAGAACTCAGTGTGGCCGAAAGGAATCGAGGCGGCTTCTCCGACGTCGCTGCAAAGTACCTCCTCTCGTTTGCGCCCGCGGAACTTGAACACCCGACGTGGCTGAAGCACATCATCGCTCTGGCACTGGTGAGCTTGAAACCCAACGCGCAGGAATCACAATTCCTGCAGGGCTGGGCTATGGAAGACCGCTTCACTCTTCGCGAAGGTCCCGGGGTGGCGTACGAATTCCTGTGGGCCGATCCCTACTTGCCAGGGATCAGTTACCAAAACATGGACCCTTGGTTATATGACGACAAAGGGCTGCTCATTGCGCGGGGAGGATGGAGCCAACTCGCTTGCTGGATCGAAGTCTCCAGTTCCGGTACACATCAACAAAACTGTCCGCCTAACTGGGAATCCCAGACTGTATTCTTCGGTCATTTGACGCTGATTCCCGTAACCGAAAAATGCGTACAGATTGAGCGCGAAGACAGGAACGAGGGCATCATTCTTTGGAAGCTTAACCCTCACGAGAAGCTCACGTACACGGTGAGCGGCGCAAACCGGTCGGTCGAAGCGGACGCGGCGGGGATGTGGCGTGTGCCAGCGGAAGCGCGCGGCAAGGTATGTGCTCACAAATAGTTGTAAAGCCACTGTCCTGATAAACTGAGGGTTTTCGGGGTGCATCCATGATGCGCCCACAGAGGAGTCATTTCTACTCATGATTGCAGCGACACAACTGCGTCCAGGCATGATCGTGAAGTTCAACAACGAGCTTCACACGGTTTTCAGTATGGTCCACCGCACGCCTGGTAATCTTCGCGGATTTGTGCAGGCCAAAATGCGGAATATTCGATCCGGTTCCATGATCGAGCACCGCTTCTCTTCAGAAGACAAAGTCGAGCGCATCACACTCGAACAGCACGACATGGAGTATTTGTACGACGACGGCGAATACTACTACTTCATGAACACTGAGAATTTCGAGCAGGTCCATTTGACGAAGGACAATCTCGGCGATGGTGTTAATTATCTAATTCCGCAGTTGAAGGTGACGGTCGAATTCTACGAAGGCCGCCCAATTAGCGTGGAGTTGCCGCCCAGTATCGAAATGACGGTTGTCGAAACCGAACCTGGTCTCAAAGGCGCCACGGTCTCGAATGTAACCAAGCCCGCGAAAATGGATACGGGGCTGATCGTGTACGTGCCTCCGTTCATCAACGAAGGTGAGAAGATTCGCGTCAACACGACCGACGGAAGCTACCTCGAACGCGCTTAACTTCCTGGTTAACCCGGCTGGTTAACCCCCGAAATGCTTGCTCAGATACGTGTAGCTTTGCCGTAGGCTGGCGATGGGATCTGGCGTTTGATCCTGTTCCACGAAGTAGTGCTTTACTCCTGCGGCATTCGCGGCGGTCAGCACGGCGGGAATGTCGATGGACCCATTTCCGATTTCCTTGAAGGCATCCTTCGGAACATTCTCGTTATATTGCGGTTTCGCCGGAACGCCCTTTTCTTTATCCTTCAGGTGCAGCAGCGGAATACGGCCTGAGTATGTCTTCAACAGGTCCACTGGATTGTGGCCGGCGACCGCGGCCCAGAAAATATCGAGTTCCAGCTTTACGGCGTCGGGCTGAGTCTCGCCCATCAAAATCTGCAGCGGAGTCGTTCCGTCCATCGGCTCGTATTCGAACGCATGGCTGTGATAACAGAGTTGCAGTCCATGCGACTGCGCGCGCTTACCTGCCGCCTGCAGGCTCGCCGCGAGTTTTTTCATAACGTCCACTCCGCCGCGCATGGAGGGAGGAATGTACGGCACAACCGCGTATTCGAAACCCTTCGTTTTTGCGTCCGCCAGTTCGTCATCCGTTGGATTGGTGTTTAAATGAACGCTGATGGCCTTCAGCCCGCTGTTTTGGATGGCGCTCCAGGCTTCTTTCAGGGTATCGGCGGTGGCCTCGATTTCGGCGTAGCCGATCTCCCGAATCTCTTGGAGCACTTTCGCCGGATCGCTTGCGATAATGTTCCGCACCGTGTAAAGCTGCACGCCAAGATTGTTCTTACGAAGCTTGTCCGCAAAAGCCAGCTTCGATGCGGCCAACAGAGCCGCCGATTGAGCGACGAACGTGCGTCGGGTAGAGGAAGGCATGTTCACAGCATATGTCAGGCGCTCGCGCGTCTTTCCTTCCGGAGCAATCGCAAGGCGATCACGGCCGCTACCGCGAGGCTCAACGCCATCATCAATACGGCGGCCCAGTGCGTCTTCAGGAAACCCAGAGTGTCGTGGCCATACTTCCGCGCCAGGTAAGCAAGAGCGAGATACCGGACCACTCTGGCCGCCGCTAATACGCTTAGAAATGCCCCCCAACTTACTTCAAGAGCACCGGCGCAAAAGACCGGGATCTTCATCGGCATAGGTAGCGGCGAGATCGCCGGAATAAAGACGGTTACCAGCCCGTACTGCTCAAACCAGGCATGAAGCCGCCGTCCGTTTCCTCCAGATATGTATTTTTCGAGGAAGACTTCGCCGCCTTTGCGGGCGATAGCGAACAGGATCGAACTCCCGATCAGTGAGCCGAGGATTGCGCAGAGCGCCGACTGGTAGGCAAGATTTGGCTTGTCCACCGAGATCGTGATAAGCAGTGCATCCACCCCGCCTACGACGGGAACACCCGCTGAATCGGCTATGGCGAGCAAAAGCAGTCCAAAAGGGCCCCAGGCGACAAGAGTTTGAATCAGCCGTTTCAGTAGTTACTCCGGAAGCATGGCGAGCAGTTGCGCTTCATCAAGAATTGAGAGTTGCAGCTCCCGCGCTTTGTCCAGCTTAGATCCCGCCTCTTCGCCCGCTACCACGTGATTCGTTTTACTGCTGACCGAACCGGCCACCTTGCCGCCTGCCGCTTCGATGCGCGCCTTTGCTTCTTCGCGCTTCAGTGTAGGCAGAGTGCCGGTGATCACAAAGGTAAGTCCGGTGAGCGGGCCTTGTTTCTTTCTTTGCTTGGGACCGGTGAACTGAAGTCCGGCGGCGCGTAGACGCTCAATCAACCCGCAATTTTGTTCTTCCGCGAAGAACTGCCGAATCGAATCTGCCACCTTGGGACCGATCTCTTCGGCTTCCTGAAGTTGTTCGAGCGACGCCGATGCAATCGCGTCAACGCCGCCAAAGTGTTCAGCGAGAATTTGAGCGGTCCGCTCGCCTACGAACGGAATTCCAAGCCCATTCAGGACACGTGCAAGCGGCTGTGAACGTGAACGGTCTATGTTTTGAATGATCTTCGAAGCCGACTTCTTGCCCATACGCTCAAGCTCAAGCAGTCGTTCAAGTTTCAGGTCGTAGAGATCCGCGACATTGTGAACGAGTCCACGGCTCAACATTTGATCGACAAGTGCGTCCCCAACGCCGTCGATATCCATCACCCCACGTGCCGCAAAGTGCAGCAGCGATTCGCGTAGACGAGCCGGACAATTGGTATTCATGCACCGGCTCGCCGCTTCGCCTTCTTCACGGACAACGTGGCCGCCGCAAACCGGACAACTGACGGGCATCTGAAAAGCGCGGCGATCCTTACCTTGCTCCACAACCCTGACGATCTTCGGAATCACATCGCCGCTGCGCTCCACCAGAACTGTGTCGCCGATCTGCACGCCGAGGCGTTGAATCTCATCCTCGTTGTGCAGCGTGGCGCGGGCTACGGTGACGCCGCTCAGGCTGACCGGCTTCAGATGCGCAACCGGGGTAAGAGCGCCCGTGCGGCCCACCTGAACTTCGATATTCTCCAATACGGTCGAAGCCTGCCGCGCCGGGTACTTGAAGGCAATCGCCCACCTTGGGGCCTTCGAAGTCCACCCGAGCGCCTCCTGCTGCGGGATGGAATCGATCTTTACGACTACACCATCGATTTCATAAGGCAAGCTGTCGCGCTTCGTTTCCCATTCGCGAATGAAGTCCAGCAGTTCCTCGAAGTTTTCACACTTACACCGGTTCGGATTCACCTTGAAGCCTGCAGCGTGGAGGCTTTCGAGACTCTGCCAGTGACTTTCAAAGATCGGACGGCCCGCGCGCAGAAGGAAGTAGGTGAAGTAGTCGAGTTGCCGCGCCGCTGTCACGGCGGGATCAAGAGCGCGCAAAGCTCCGGCCGCCGCGTTGCGAGGATTGGCAAATCGAGAGAGCCCGGCTTTTTCACGCTCTTCGTTCAACCGCTCGAAAGAACGGCGCTGCATGACAACTTCGCCGCGCGCTTCAAAACTCCCCTCAATCGCGTGCTTGCGGACACGTAGCGGGAGAGATCGGATTGTACGCGCGTTTTCTGTCACGTCTTCCCCGACACGTCCGTCACCCCGGGTCAAAGCCTGGCGAAATTGGCCGTCGTTGTACTGCGCCGCCATCGACAAACCGTCGAGCTTCAGTTCGGCAACGTACTCGTAATCGTTGGAATTGAGAAGCCCGCACACTCGGGCGTCGAAGTCTCGAAGCTCCTGCTCGTTCAACGCGTTGTCGAGGCTCAGCATAGGCGAGCTATGCGGGACTTTTACAAAACCTTCTCGCGGCTGGCCTCCCACTCGCTGGGTCGGAGAATCGGGAGTGAGTAATTCCGGGTGAGCGTTTTCGAGATCGCGCAACTCCCGCATGAGCGCGTCGTACTCGGCATCCGCAACCTCGGGCCGGTCGAGAACGTAGTACAGATACTCGTGATGTTCTAGCTGACGGCGCAGTTCTTCAACGCGTTTTGCGGCGGACTCTTTCATCCTCAAACCTATAATGTGAACTTGGACTCATTGCACGGCAAGCGCGCAGCTATCATCTACAACCCGGTCGCAAGAGGCCTCTCAAAGCACCGGCACTTGCTCCAAAGTACCATCGGCACGCTTGCTCGCCAGGGTATAGAGGCGAAGCTCGTCGCGACCGAAGCGCCGGGTACCGCCGGAGCGCAGGCTC
>JALYVD010000254.1 GCA_030853405.1 Acidobacteriota bacterium
GAAAAGGCGTTTTCGTCTTCTCTTCCGGAATTAACACCAGCACGTGGATCAGAAGGCGATTTAGTCCAAGCCAAAGATCGACGAGATCGGGCCACGAGAAACGGTCGTAGTGCTCTAGCTGGACCCAATCATCCTGCGGGCACTCGTTGACGGCAACCTTGGGCTCGGCCAGAACGCGCACGAACCACACGTGATGAGCCGTCGCCAAATCGACAAGGTGTCCGAGCGCTTCTTTACGCGACCAGGGCTTGCGTTTCAGCCGCTGTTCCCCGTATTCCGGAGAGTAGCCGTCGAGGTGATCGCGTGCCACGTCTAACAAGCTCTTCAGCTTCTTAATCGCTGCGCCTAACGAAGGGGCTGCGGGTTCGGCCTCCAGAACTTCCGGGTCGCCGGAACGTTCAAAGGCGCGGTCCCGGCTGACTGAAGCGTGTTTCCGCGGAATGGGCGTTGGCGCGCTCGAAGCGCGGACGACCTCGCGATAGGCCGCATCAATGATTCCGTGTTGCCGCAGAAGGGTGGCGGCAAAGTTGCCCTCTAGCCTGAGTAATCCGAGAACGAGGTGACCGCAGTCGATGTGGGCATGATGCAAAACCTCCGCTTCTTCGGCGGCGTACGCCAGAACGAGCTTGCATTCATGGTTTAAGGGTATATCGACTGCGGTAGGAATTTGCAGCTGGCTCGGGAAATGCGCTTGAATCTGCTCCCGAATTGGGACTTGTGTGCCCGGCGAAGCTTCCAAGCGCCGTTTTAGCATGGGGTCTTCGCGAAGCAAGCCTAGCACCAGATGTTCGGGCTCAACGCAGGTATCGGGGTTGCCAGACCTGCTCGCCTCGTATCGAGAAAAGAAAATAACTCTTCGCGCCTTTTCGGTAAATCGCTCAAACATTTGAGCGGCCTCCTTTACTTCACGCAGTGAATACGCTTTATAGCCGTAGCCCTTCCGGTGTTCTCATCCGCTGTCACCACCACGCCATGCAATTCCACGCCCTGCTTGGCGGCTTCCATACGTCCGGCCAACCCGGTTAGGAACCGCCGTAAAATTGTATCCTTATCGACGCCAATCACCGACAAATATGGTCCGGTCATGCCCGCGTCGGTTTGATACGCAGTGCCGCCCGGCAGCACACGCGCATCCGCAGTCGGGATATGCGTGTGGGTACCCACCATCGCCGTCGCGCGCCCGTCAAGATGCCATCCCATCGCGACCTTCTCGCTTGTCAATTCCGCGTGAAAATCCACAAAGCGTATTTTGATAGAAGAATCCAGTCCCCCGAGCAGTTCATCCGCTTTGCGAAAAGGGCAATCGATATTCGACATGTGTGCGCGGCCCTGCAGATTCAAAACCGCATAAGGCACGCCATTGCGCGCTTTGGCCGTGAATACACCCTTTCCCGGCAATCCATTTGGGTAATTTGCGGGACGTAACAGGCGAGGCTGAGTATCCATGTAATCATGAATCTCGCGCTTATCGAAGCTGTGATTTCCGCCCGTAAGAACGTCCAAGCCCAGGGAAAGCAATTCCTCCGCAATCAGTGGCGTGATTCCGAAACCACCGGCACTATTTTCGGCATTAGCAATCGCCAGATCGATCTTATGGGTTGTAATTAGATCGTTCAAATGATCGGCGACGATTCCACGGCCACCCGAGGCGAAGATATCGCCGATAAAGAGGATGTTCATCTAACAAGGGGATGCACGAAAAGCGCTCCCTGCGAGAGCCTTTCTGCCTGACCTCCCGTCATTGACCCCAAAAGACCAGGGGGGAGTCCTCCGAGCGCCGTTAGACTTCTCCAAATGTCTGGGACACCGGAGCATGAGCACAGGCACTAATACGAGTTAGACTCCATGACATTGATTATCGGATCAATATTTTAGGAAGCCAGGAGAAAGGCCCTCGCAAGGAACGCTTTCGTTTTTAGGATAACAGAATTCGGCGATTTTACTAGGCCGGTTGCAATCTTTCGGCGATTTCTTTCTCGGAAATTGCGCCCTCTTTAATAACGCGCCAGTAGGGCTCGGTTATGTCTACGGTGGTGGGCCCGGTACCTGTGCAGCTACCTCCATCGAGCACCAGGTCTACCCGCCCGTCCAGGGCTGCAAACAGATCGATACCGCTCGAAACCGTTGGCTGCCCGGACATGTTGGCGCTGGTTGCAATCAGTGCGTGCCCGGTTTTCTCCAGAATGGCTGCCAAAACGGGGGAATTCGCCTGCCGCAACGCGAGCCGGCCCGTATTGCCGGTTACTTTAAGCGGCACCTTAGCCGCACCGGGCACAATGATGGTCAGCGGTCCAGGCCAAAAATGCCGCGCAAGAATGTAGAACCGGCTTGTCAAATCTCTTGCCAGGTCCTCTGCCATCAACGTGTCCAAGATTGCGAGGGGAAGGGAGCGCACCGTTTCGCGCCCTTTGGCGGCAAAGACGCGGCCCACGGCGTGAAGATTGAACGGATCGGCCACCAGCGAATACAACGCATCTGTGGGTACGCCGACAATGCCGCCCCGCGCGATTTCGAGGGCCGCCCGGTTGATTGCTTCCGGCGAGGGTTGATCAACTATGATTTCGATTAGGTCTGTAGCCACGTAGAAGGAAAGACTACTGTAAGTTTATCGTTCGCCGAGAGCCTCGGCAACCTGCACGGCCATTTCGTAACGCCCGAACGGCGCACTGAGTTGCACGCCTTGCACGATGGAACGAGTGCGGCCGACCATTTCCTGCGCGATAAGAACGCCCTCGGTGCGGGCTTTCTCAGCGCTGTCGGCACTGCGCATCCGGCCCATATATTCCTGCGGCACTGGAACTCGAAGTTCATTCACCATGAACTCGGCGTTTCGATAACTGGTCAGCGGCCAAATCCCCGCGATAATGGACAGTTTGTATTGTTCTGTTTTCTTCAAGAACAGCTCAAGCAGATTCAGATCGAAGACCGGCTGCGTGACGACGTATTCAGCGCCCGCTTCCACTTTCCAGGCGAAGCGACGCAACTCTTCATCCATATTCAATGCGCCGGGGTTAGCGCCGACTCCTACCAGCAGCGAGGTTTGCGATCCAATCGGATTCCCGCCAATATCGAGCCCGTGATTTAAATTGTTCGCAATATTGGTTAGGCCAATGGAATCGACGTCGAACACGGCGGTTGCATCGGGATACGTGCCCATGCGCGGCGGATCGCCGGTGATGCAAATGAGATTCCGAACCCCGACCGCATTGGCCCCCAGCAGTTCCGATTGAATGCTCAGGATATTTCGATCCCGGCAGCAGAAATGAAGAACGGCTTCGATATCCGCGCGTTCCTGAATCAACTGGCAAGTGACCTGGGCGCTGAGTCTGGCGCTGGCTCGCGGCCCGTCCGGGACGTTGATACAGTCGATCCCATTATCGCGGCACAGCTTGGCTCCTGCAATCTCCTTGGAGGCGTCCACTCCGCGCGGCGGCAGGATTTCGACGAAAGCCACGAATTTCCCCGCTGCGAGTTTACCGCCCAACCGGGACTTCTCTGCGACCGGGATTTTGACAAGCCGTTTCACCTCCGGCTTGCTCTCGTCCGCAACAGTCACAGTAGCAGTGCGCGTTTGGACGGGTTGCAATGAACGGATCTCACTCGAAATTTGCTTGATATGTTCCGGTGTAGTGCCGCAGCAGCCGCCCATCAGCCGGACTCCGGCCTGAACGAAACGCCGCGAATACTGCGCCATGTACTCGGGCGAACAAAGATAGATATTTCGTCCTTCGACCGTAGCCGGAAGGCCTGCATTCGGCATCGCGCTCAACGGCTTCGTTGTGTAGCGCGCCATCTTTTCGATCGTGTCGAGCGCCACCTTCGGACCCGCCGAGCAGTTCACTCCCACAACGTCCACCGGCCATTCCTGAAGATGTCTCGTGAACGTCTCCGTACTGGTTCCGTCACGGAGACTGCCATCGTCATTCACCGTGACCTGCGCCACGATGACCATGTCCGCGCCCGCCGCTTCCCTCGCCGCGAAAATCGCTTCGCGCAGTTCATTCAGATCGTAGAAAGTTTCGAGCAACAGGAGGTCAATACCAGCCGCTACCAAAGCGTCCGCCTGCTCTTTGAACGCTTCGCGGGCTTGGATAAACGAAAGTGCGCCCAGTGGCTCAATTTGTGCGCCAAGCGGTCCAATGGCTCCCGCTACGAAGGCCTTCTCGCCAGCCGCCTCACGCGCCAGCCGCACGCCGGCCTGAACAATCGCACCAAGACGTTCCGCGAACCCGAAGGCTCCCAGGCGGATGCGGTTTGCTCCGAAGGTGTTCGATTCAATCACCTCAGCCCCGGCCTTCACATACTCTTGATGAACGTCTTTCACCAACTGAGGAGAGGAAAGATTCAGTTCATCGAAACAGCGGTTGATGAAAACGCCCTTGCCGTAGAGCATGGTGCCCATCGCGCCGTCCGTGATGACGATCTTCGACTGGAGCTTCTTGCGGAACTCGGCGGCGCGTGAGTGGGTTTGCGATTCAACGACGGTCATAACAGACACAACAAACCGCTTGCTTGGGCAGTTGTGAAAAAAAATCTGGGACCCGAGCCCGTCCGATAGCGACTGACTACAAGCATAGTCCGGTAGGCGTGGTGGTCTGTCTCAGCGATTTTTTTACAACTTCCTTGAGGAAGCAGTCTACACATCCTGCAAGCTAAGTTCCGATTCTAACTGGTAGTCCGATTGTATCTCGGGTTCTTGCCTGGCGATGAATTCGAGCTATGTCCAAAGTCTCATGGCATCGATTGCCGCTGATCTTGTCGTTGGCCGCCAGTTTAGGATTTGTTGAAAACCGAGAACAGTCTAGGAAGCCTGGTAGTGGCTCAATTTGAAATTTCAGCAACTTGACATCATCGAGGCATCACGTCACCCTTTAGGTATGCCAAACCGCTCAAGCAATCGAGGCAAGGGTCATCCCGACGCCAACGTGCTCGCTTTCAACATTGTCCAACAAGCCACGGAGCAGGTCGAGAAGCCGAAGCCGAAAGAGAAGAACCCGGCTGCTGTGTCGCTTGGACGACTTGGCGGACTGAAGGGCGGAAAGGCAAGGGCAGACGCGCTTTCTACAGAACGCCGGAGGGAGATTGCCTCTAAGGCCGCTAAATCTCGCTGGCAGTCATGAACTTAGACATGACCGCAAACGTTTCGTTTATCGAGATCGGTCAGAAATTCGTAAATGTTAATTCTATCGTCTACGTGAAGACGATTGCGCAGGGCCAACATAGAAAAACTTGAGCTAACGACGCAGGAAGAGTTGGAACAGATAGGCGCTTTTATCAACGCGAATTTGTTTGATAAACATTCAACGGAAGATGATCAGTAGTCAACGCCTTCCCAAAACCCCTCGTCTTTTGAGTCCCCCTCATGAACCGCAACTGCGGCGGCTAGCGCCGCCTTTCGTTGGCGAAATCTCAGACCTGAATTCTTGACGAGTTTCAAGATAGCTTTTGCAAGGTCCAATGTTGACTGCATATT